>NZ_JAVRCK010000049.1:0-64094 GCF_034530815.1 Nostoc sp. DedSLP03 | reverse complement strand
GGCTGGAGGCAGAGCCTCTAATAAGCCATTCCCAGTCTCCGACTGGGAACGAGAAGTGAAATCCAGTCGTTTCTTGAATTCGGGCGAGCGTTTCTTGAATTCGGGCGAGCGTTTCTTGAATTCGGGCAGTGGTTAGGGCAATACAGTTCAGTTAAGCTTTTATTTCTCCCCCTGCCTCCCCTGCCTGCCTCAACGGATAAATTTCTTAACCCAAGCGTATTGGTGGTTAGGGTGGGGTAAAAGAATATTTGATACATCAATCATAACTTTTCAAACATCCGTAAACTGAAGAACTTAGTTACTGGCAACCTTACAAATCACCATAATATGTGATTTGTATTTGTTAGTAGTATAGTGAACAAGTTGTAGTCCAGAACGTTCTACTTCTTGCAAAAGTTTAGGCAGTTCATACTTGTGATGCCGCCAAATAGTAATCTCTTCACCTTTAGAGATTTCAATATTTTTATCTATACCCATCCGACTAAAATTTATAGTGTAATCATGACGTAGTTTCAGATTAGCAACAATACTATCTGTTTTTAAATCGTATTTTCTCACTAGTTCGCAATCTTCAGATTTTATCCCAATCTTCTTTTGAACCCATCCATATACTTCTTCTACATGATACTTGCAGCCACCTCTAACTATTCCATTCCATGTAGAGTTAGAACCAGTTTCGTTAGTAAATACTAAAAGATCATTTTTTCCCATGCTATCTCTAAAGTTTTTAAACACCTCATCTCTATTTTGATGATTTCCAATGGTAACTCCTAAGTGTAAAAATATTTTCGCTGTATCGTCAATTTCAAGGCTAGCTTGATTTTGGAATAAACTTTTGGGTACACAACTACTTTCTATGTCAATTGTGGAACTGATAAAATCAATTAGTGGAAACCATTTTCTAAAATTGCTTTTGGAGACATGAAGCAATTCTTCGCTAATATCTAAGGCAATATATTTATTAACTTTTCCCAATTTATTTAGTTTATGGATAAACTTTTTAACTGGATAGGAATTACCTGCACCAACGTCTATAATATTTACTCTTTTACCAGATTTTATATTACCATTCAGGTATTTAAAATTATCTTTTAAAAGGTCAATTTCTACATTTGCTCTTCCATACCATCTAGGAATAACATATTCTAGATAAAAATCGTTCCAAATTTTTGCACCTCTCCCTTTATAAGAATACTTGAGAGGGATTTCTCGTCTGACTTCTAATGCATGAATTATCCCTGAAACTTCTTCTTCAGAAAAAAGAGAGTAGAACTCAGAACTTGGCTTTGCTGTGCGACTGATAGCAGGTGAAATATCAAAGGGAAGTTGGGAATTGCTATGAAAATTTTGAGCCATTATTCTTGTTCTTTGGTTTTCTTCGGTTTGGAAATGGATTAGCCGCAATGCTTGCCAAAAATGTATTCTCCCATGCCACTGTCCCCAAACTCGGAATTTTCACCACAAACAAGAGAGGTACTCTATATTTCACATTCGCCACTATCAAATGGTCAATTGTTTTTTTACAATCAAAGTACGATAATTTTCCAAAGATACACGGGTGAATTGCAGTGGTTCAGCAACCAGAACTCCAGGAAACTTCGTCGATAAAGGCAACCCAGCGCGTGCTTAAAAGTTTAAGCACTTACCGATGGACTTCGCTTGGAGCATTGGTCAGCTTATTGTTGTTGACGATCGCCAACGCACTCACTCCACAACTATTTCGGTGGGGAATTGATGAGGGAATCGCGCCAAAAAATCTCCAAATTGTGCTATATAGTGCCGCCTGGATGGTAGTTGCTGCGATCGCTCGTGGTGTATTTAACTTTGGACAAAGCTATTTAGCAGAAGCAGCGTCTCAGGGTGTTGCTTATGACCTGCGAAACAAAATTTTCAGCAAAATTCAAAATCTCAGTTTCAGCTTTCATGACCAGGCGCAGACTTCCCAACTCCTAACCCGTGTCACCAGCGACATTGAACAAATTCGTACCTTTGTTGGTACTAGTTTAATTCAAGTCGTCGGTTCGCTTGTGACATTGGTGACTATTTCGGTGGTTTTGCTGGTGATGAACTGGCAACTAGCACTGATTACGCTAACGGCAGTGCCTATAGCCGCATGGTTAATGGCACAATTCGTGACTCGGAATAATAAACTTTTTCGGCAAGTACAAGAGCAACTGAGTAACCTGAATGCTGTATTGCAAGAGAATTTACTAGGAATTCGCGTAGTAAAAGCCTTTGTGCGGGAATCCACCGAAAGGTCGCGTTACACGACTTTAAATGATGGTCTAGTCAAGGCAAACATGAAGACCATTAGCGCCATCCGCAATACCTTCCCGTTCATCTTTTTGGTGAGTAATTTGGTAACACTGGCAGTTTTCGGCTATGGGGGAGCGCAGGTGATTGGGCGCAGATTTTCCATTGGCGAACTGGTGGCGTTTAACTCCTATCTAGCATTGATTCTCCAACCGATTTTGTTGATTGGATTTGCCGCACCTGCGATCGCTCAAGCAGCTGCTTCCGCCGAACGTGTCTACGAAGTTGTGGATGCAGAGGTAGAAATTCGCGATCGCCCCGGTGCTGTCCCCTTTGACATCTGTGGTGGTAGAATTACCTTTGAAAATGTTTCCTTTCGCTATCCCGGAGCGACCATCGAAACTCTCAAAGAAGTATCCTTTGAAACCAAGCCTAACGAGCTAATCGCCGTTCTCGGAATGACTGGTTCGGGAAAAAGCACAATCATGAACCTGATTCCTCGCTTTTACGATGTCACCAAGGGAGCAGTTCGCATTGACGGACGAGATATCAAAAGTTTCACACTCAAAAGCCTCAGATCGCATATTGGGATTGTCTTTCAGGAAACCACCCTCTTCTCTGGCACAATCCGCGAAAATATTGCCTACGCCAAACCCGATGCTACCTTAGCGCAGGTGATTGAAGTTGCAAAAACCGCCCAAATGCACGATTTTATTAGCGGTCTAGCTGATGGCTACGAGACGATTGTGGGCGAACGGGGAGTAGGCTTATCTGGTGGACAAAAGCAGCGAATTGCGATCGCTCGTACCTTACTAACCGATTACAGCATTCTGATACTTGACGATAGTACCTCAGCTATAGATGCCAAAACTGCTGCCCAAATTCAAGCCGAACTAGATGGTTTAATGCGCCAAAAAGCTTGTACAACCTTTGTAGTAGCTCAACGTATTAGCACCGTTAAAAATGCCGATCGCATTTTTCTCATGGATAAAGGACGATTGGTAGCACAAGGCACTCACGAAGAATTGATGCAAACCAGTCCACTCTACGGTGTAATTTTGGAATCTCAGGTAAAGCCGAAGGAGAAAAAATGAGAGGCACTATTCCCGTTGTTGCATCTGAGGAAAACACGAGTCAGCAATTTTCCACCCTGCGGCGCTTTTTACAATACGTGCTGCTTTATCGCAAAGAAATTCCCATCGCTCTGACATTAGTATTAATTGGTGCCATAACTCAGGCAGTTGGGCCATTCTTTCTCGGCTGGTCGATCGATCGTCTGATTGCACAAGGGAATTTGCAAGGACTGCTGATGTTGTTAGGGCTATTAGGGCTGAACTACGGACTTGGTGTCTTAGCAATTCGGGGTCAAATTATTCGAGTCGGCTGGATTATGCAGCGATTGCTGGCTCAACTAAGACAAGATATTTTCATTAAAATCCAAAGTCTGCCACTCAGCTTTTTCGATCGCAGCGAAGCAGGCGATTTAATGAGTCGCTTGCTGAATGATGTCAACACCGTGAATCAAGCATTTGGACTGACGATTGCCCAAATGTTGGGCAATACTTTCAGTTTGGTGGGCATTGTAATTGCCATGCTCTCAATCAACCTACGACTTGGTTTGTTGAGCAATCTGGTTGTGCCACTGATGATTTTTACCACAAGCTTGTTTGCACGTTGGGCAAGAGCCAGATTTCGCGTCACCCGACAAACCATTGGGGAACTTTCCGCCAAGTTAGAAGAAGATATTGGCAGCGTGCGAGAAGCACAAGCATTTAATCGCGTACAGATGAATATCGCAGAATTCGACGTTCTTAACGCTGCTAATAGAGATGCCAACGTTCAGGCTGTGGCAATTACTTCCGCCTTTTTACCCTCTATCGATTTTCTCAACACACTAGCAACGGCTGGCGTGCTAGCCTATGGCGGTTATCTAGCGGTAACAGGAGCTGCAACAGTGGGTGTAGTGACATCCTTTTTACTTTACGTCCAGCAGTTCTTCCGCCCGATCCAAATTCTCAGCCAGTTTTATACTCAAGCTCAATCTGCTTTTGCCGGATTAGAGCGAATATTTCTATTATTAGATGAACCGTCAGAACTCAAAGATGCACCCGATGCCATAGAAATGCCGCCTATTCAAGGTGAGGTGACATTCGAGAATGTCAAATTTGGCTATAACCCAGATCGACTGGTTCTTAAAGGAGTGAATTTACACGCCTATCCAGGAGAGATGGTTGCATTAGTCGGGCCAACCGGTTCGGGAAAAAGTACAATTATTAACTTGATTTTGCGCTTCTATGATGTATCAAGTGGTGCAGTAAAAATTGACGATCTTGATGTGCGTAGCGTGACTCAAGCAAGTCTGCGCCGTCAAATTGGCATCGTCCTACAAGATAATATTTTGTTCACTGGTACTGTTGCCGAAAATATAGCTTTTGGCGCTCCTTACGCCAGCCAAGCTGATATCGAAGCGGCTGCACAACTGGCAAATGTGCATGAGTTCATTACCTCACTACCACAGGGTTATACAACTCAATTGGGAGAACGGGGAGCGCCTCTGAGCCAAGGACAGCGACAACTAATCAGTATTGCTCGGGCGGTATTAATTAATCCCCGAATTCTGATTCTGGATGAAGCCACCAGCAGCATCGATACCCGCACAGAAGCACTAGTACAAAGTGCGATCGCTCGATTACTCCAAGGTCGTACTAGTTTCGTAATTGCCCACCGTCTCAGTACAGTTACTCAAGCAGATCGGGTATTAGTAATTCAGCAGGGAGAAATTGTAGAACAGGGTACTCACGCCGAACTCATTAATCAGCAGGGTGTTTATGCCAACCTTTATGCTCTGCAACTGGGTGCAGCAGACACAATGGTTCTTCAAAACGAAAAGTAAAATATATAGATATATAGCTCAAATTTACTAATTGCCAGCAAAAAAAATGAAGCTACCTAACCTCGATTCACAAACCATCGATCGCATCATTGAAATGGCATGGGAAGATAGAACATCTTTTGATGCTATTGAGGCTCAGTTTGGGCTATTGGAAAAAGAGGTAATCGCCTTAATGAGGCGCGAAATGAAAGAATCTAGTTTCAAGATGTGGCGAAAACGAGTCACTAAACGCAATACAAAGCATTTATCTCAGCGAGAATTTATTACAGGTCGATTTAAATCGCATAATCAAAAAACGTAAGTAATTGGGTAAGCGATTGCTTTTTTGTGATATAAACCACCAAGGGCTAAAATGCTGTAGAAAGGCATTCGCTTGCACTCATTGAGTGAAAACTACCAAATTCACAAGCATAATGACGAAAGTTACACTCTACATTGCAGCTAGTTTGGATGGCTACATTGCTCGCAGCGATGGCAAAATTGAGTGGCTATCAATCCTTGATATAGAAGGTGAAGACTACGGTTACACTGATTTTTACGAATCGATTGATGCGATCGTCTTGGGTAGCAAAACCTATGAAGTAGGGCTGGGTTTCGATCGATGGCCTTATCCAGAAAAAAAATCCTTCGTATTCACCCAGCGTAATTTCCAATCCGATCGTGAGGACGTTGTATTTGTTTCTGACCCAGTAAAACAGGCGTTAGCAGATATAGAGGCTCAAGGTTTTAAAAATATCTGGCTAGTTGGTGGCGGAGAATTAATCAATTCGTTTCTTCAGCACAGCTTGATTGACGAATATATTATTTCAACGATTCCAATTATCTTAGGTGGCGGTATACATCTTTTTCCACCATCTAACCATGAAGAAAAATTGGAGCTGATTAACTCACAACAATATCCAAGTGGTTTACTTCAAGCACATTATAGGCGAAAAGTAAATGATTAAAATAATTCGTAATTCCTAATGATATTCTCTACGAATTACGTTACGCAGCGTTAGCGAAAGCGAGTACTCGAGCGTCCGCAGAAGCGTCTTACGAATTAGCTAAACAAGCTTCTGAACAGCGTTGCTAAAGTCTTCGTAAGGAGAAACCCCTACTATAGTTTCTGCTAAAATACCATCTTTGAAAATTAAAACTGCTGGAATACTGCGAAGACCGAATTTTTTGAAAACGGGCTTATTCCTGTCAACATCTACCTTAACGACTTTAGCACGACCTTTGTATTCTTCGGCAAGTTGATCCATTAACGGACTGACTAGGCGGCAGGGGCCACACCAAGTAGCAGTAAAATCAACAACAACAACTTTCTCTTCACTTCCATTTAAAACAACATCAAATTCACTTTCTTCAACGTAAGTAACTATGTCAGTATCTGTAGACATTTTTTAATTCCTTAGTGGCAAACTAAATTTCAGCAAAAAACTAACTATACAAACTATACTCCCTTTTGAGTGTCAGATTCATTAGTTACCTATATTCACAGGAAAACTCCCGCAGATAATTTTTGTCGGCAAGGGTATACTTAATTACTTACTTTTTGCGTGGGGTGCGATCGCATAACGCACATTACTATCCAAAAACCCATACCTTCAAGGCGTAGAAGCGTCAACAGTCATCCTGCTGACCAAATAATTCTAACAACCCAATTGTGCCGACAAAAAAAGTATAAGTTGCATATTTTATTGGCATCTTTTGTCTTGAAGGTGCATAAAAAGCTGCTATAATACTTTCAATAAAATGGCAGATCATCGCAAAACGCTCAATCCAAAAAATTGGATTAAGGCTGCTTGGTACATGAATGTTAGTTATTCCTGCATAAATATTCCACGATTCCAATCCAATTGCGCTTGTTATCAGCGCTGTAGATATAATTTTTATAAACAGATAAATCTTTTTCTTAATAAACTTTAAGTCCATATTGCTCAAAATAATATTTAACATATCTACAATACTTGGAAAATTAACCAAAAAGTTAATATGTGTTGTCTAAAGATTTGCCCTAAGTCAGCCAATTTTATTTCATGATTTTCATTTTTACAAAAGCCGATAAAAATATAAATATGCTACAGAGGTAAACTGGCACAGCTAGCTATATGCCCTCACGATGATAACCTCTATATTAGTAACTTACAAAAAAGAAATTATCCCAAATTATTCGTACATTTGTATTAGGTGCGCACATTTGGGCATCCCTAAGAATAAGATATTTTTGAACTGGAAGTACCTGAAGTCAATATTCCCAAAACTTTGAGAAGAGAACACACTAAAAACTATAAACGAGCGAGATTAAATCGCCAGATATTTAAAAAATGACAAAAGTGTGGAATAATACATAAGTGGAAAATTTAATTGCACTCCATAGATTGATAATAAATGTAAAGCTATGATTGCTCAACATTACAACTCAATTCATGTTGAAAATGACTTGCTTAAACAAATCAAAATTAAAGAAAATCAGCTAAAAATTGCACAAGAGTCTAAGATGCTTCATGTAGCAGAAGAATTACAGAGTCAATTATTAAAGCTACAGTCTCAATTATCAGAGCCGCAAGAGCAAGACGTTGAAATTCAAGCGTTGATGAGTTTGCTAGACGAATAAGATTGTAAAATTTTGTTGCAAAATTTATTGGAAATACAAAACCTCTGTTGCCCAAAAGCAAAGCATAGTGATTGTGATGTCTGAAAATGTAGCTTATGTGCTACAGCTTAAGAATTAACAAGACAAACAAAAGCCATAGAAGAGTGATGATTCTTACTTAGATAAGACGTTGGGGTTTTTGCTGAGTATGTGGTCTTTTGCTTTGCGGTACTGAATCAATCTTCAGAATAGGTTTAATTGGGCGCTGTTGCCTTTGATTAAGAATTTGAATTTCTCTCTCAATTGAATCTTTTCCTTGTCTAAAAAATTCTTGAGAATTATATGGAACCAAGTCACGGGAAAAATGTTGAGCTTGTCTTGGAGTCAAACTAGGAACTGCTTGTTCAGCATTGGCAGAAGTCTGTACAGCCAGTAAAAAAGCTGTTGAAAGCACCAAAGGTTTTATTTTTATACATTCGCTAAATATTAGTTTTAACATAGTTGATACATCTGTTGCATGAATACAGTTTCCAACCACATTCGTATTGGTCTGATTATAAATAAAGTATACTTATTCCCTTACTAATTACCTCCTACAAATGGATGAATTAATCAGCTAAAATATTATAGCGTTTCCTAGTCTGTTGAGGTACAAATCTCTGCGTACCTCTGCGCTTTACTTTGCGTCCCTTTGCGTTTCAAAATATTATCTGTACCTCACTTAACTGGTAATCGCTATTAGTACAGTACAGCGTAAATACAGCTACTATCTAAATTAACCAGATAAGTTTCTCAAGCAACTGGTTAAAGTTAGACAAACCTTCCCTACTTAAAATTTTGATGGACGTTGAAAGCAAGAGAATTGTGCTATTCAGTAGCTAATGGTATTTTCGCCTTTTGAAACACCTGCTCAACAGTAAATTGTAGTCCTTCAAACAAAGAATCTGTGAGTAGTTCTTCTCCCATATAAGTTTGTGGTGCTGCATCTGGATAAAAAACAGTAATGCTTCTAGCTTTACTATCTAATACCCATACCCGCAACACTTTAGCATCCAAATAGTCTTTGGCTTTAGCCGCCATTTGTCCAAAGGTTTGCCCTGAGGAAATAATCTCAATCACCAAATCAGGAGAAACAGAACATGCTCCTTCTTTATCCCAATCAGGGGGTAAACGTTCATTAGAAATATATAAAATATCCGGTATTGGCATCCAATCTCGCCCTCGACGAGTTAATGCAACAGCTAATTCTGGGCAAACTTCTCCTTTCCCCTGACAGCATTGCTCAATCAAATTCAGAAGGGCACGAGTAAGTTTAGAGTGGAATTTTTTTGGTGACATTTTAGGAATTGCTTGACCATCAACAAGTTCGTAGGTGATATCTCCCTCGCCTAGTGGAAGATTCAAGAACTCTTGCAAAGTTAATTGATTTTTGGCTTGGAGTATCATGACTCATTAATTCGTAATTGAAGGACAGAGCAACTAACTTTTATTCTGACACCTGAATTCTTCTTCAAATTGTTTGCATTCCCCGCAACACTTGCCGAATAATATCCGATGGCACTTCATCGGTAATTGTTACTACACCAATCTCTGTTGGTAAAACAAACCGAACTTTCCCGGCTTGGACTTTCTTATCTAATTGCAACGCCTCAATAATTGCTTCAATATCTACTCCATCTGGTAGCTGAGTTGGTAAACCCGCTTTTTGAATTAAAGCATTTTGACGTTCTGTGTCTTCTTTTTGCCACAATCCTAAATCCACAGCAATTTGACCGGCTGCTACCATACCAATAGCCACCGCTTCACCATGATTTACTAGACGATAACCAGTCAAACTTTCCACTGTATGACCGATGGTGTGTCCATAGTTGAGAATTGCCCGTAATCCGCCTTCTTTCTCATCTTTGCTAACAACATCAGCTTTTGCTTGACAAGAGTGCGTTAATATGCTTGTTATTAGGTCAGGTTTGACATAGCGGAGTTGGTCGAGGCGTTTACTTGCTTCTAACTGGGCAAACAATTCGGCATCCCAAATCACACCGTACTTAATAACTTCTGCCATCCCTGCCCGAAACTCGCGCATAGGTAGAGTTTTTAACACATCTGGGTCAATCAAAACCAAACGCGGTTGATGGAATGCCCCAATTAAGTTTTTACCGTGGGGATGATTCACGCCAGTTTTGCCACCAATTGCCGAATCTACCATCGCCAACAAAGAGGTAGGCACTTGGACAACATTAATACCACGTAGCCAAGTTGCAGCCGCAAAGCCAGTCATATCGCCAATTACACCTCCGCCCAAAGCCACCATCGTAGAAGAACGTTCTAGGCGGTTTTCCAAGGCTACATCGTAGAGTTTTTGGATGGAATTGAGGGTTTTGTAGCGTTCACCAGGTGGTAGATTGCAGCTAGCAACTTCAAATCCAGCAGATTTTAGGGATGTAATTGCTCTTTCGCCAAAATGCTTAAAAATCGTCGGATTAGAAACTAGCAGTACCTTTTTGCCTAAATTGAGACTGGCCATCTGTTGACCCAGTTGATCTAAACTCGAAGGTGCGTTAGCGTCGCTCGACGTTCGTGTAGCGTCTCGTTCGTGCAGTGTCTCCGACAGGAGAAGAGAAGTTATCGCAATCTCATAAGACTGCTCTGGTAAATTTACATTAATTACAGAAGTCATTGCCCAACCCCAAACAAGCGCTTGTGGGCTGTATTGTATCGCAATCTACGAAATGGGCATAGGGCATTGGGCATAGGAGATTGCTAAGAAGCAGGCAAGCAGCAAAGAAGTTTTAGTAAGTATTTCTCCTCTACCCTCATGCCCTATGCCCAATGTCCCATACCCATGCCCAATACCCAACAACTAATGATTCAATAGATTTAGGAAGTATTCTGGAGAGCAATAAATGTTTGCAATTGTATCTTATATCGTCTTCTTGGGTTTATTCTTTGGCTTATCTGTAGGATTGCTGTTCGGTCTACGGACTGCCAAAATAATTTAATCGAGGTATATTCAACCCAAAACTCTTGTGGGGGCGGGCATCTTGCCTGCCCTCAGTTGACAAATAGGCTATAAAACCTTTACTTTTTCACCAATTTCGGCAACGTGAACTTAATAAAATTGCTGTAGGCTTTAGTCCGTCGGTACTTACTGCCTGATGTTGACAAGAAGTTAATTGTTTTTTCCTAAAGTATTGTTACTGGATCGTGATATGATTCAGCTGACTGAATGTGCAGTCATCATATTTAACTGTACTGGTTTCAAGTCCCGTGAGCTTGTCTGACGAATCAATTGCGCCCACTCCGACAACGCAACAAGATGCTAAAACTGGTTCTGAAGACACAGAATCAGGTAACTCCATGCAAGAGTTCTATCAACTCTTTCAGCGATTATTGGTAATCACGCTTGTCTTGACGGGGGTTATTTTTATCTCTGTGTGGATTTTTTATTCCTTAAACATTGCCCTAAATTATTTAATTGGGGCGTGTACAGGTGTGGTTTACTTAAAAATGTTGGCAAGAGATGTTGAGCAGCTTGGTAGTGAAAAAACCAGTCTGAGCAAAACTCGTTTTGCTCTGTTTATTGGAGTCATGATCGTGGCAACTCGATGGCGTGAGCTACAGATTTTGCCCATTTTTTTGGGATTTCTAACTTACAAAGCCACGCTCCTCGTCTATATGGTGCAAATTGCGTTCATTCCTGATTCTTAAAAAGTCAGGCTCACAAAGATAGTAATCCCATCCTCGCTCGTTGGGGAAAATGCTTGAAGAATGCAAATGCTTAGTGTCTTAAACGCCTTTAATTCTTTTCCCCTCGCCGAATTAGAAGTAGGTCATCATTTCTACTGGCAGTTGGGCAATCTTAAAATTCATGGGCAAGTTTTTCTCACCTCATGGTTTGTGATTAGTATTCTAGTAGTGGCTTCAATTGCTGCTACTCGCAACGCACAAAGAATTCCCAAGGGCATCCAAAATTTGATGGAATATGCCCTAGAATTTATTCGCGATCTGGCCAAAAACCAACTTGGTGAGAAAGAGTACCGCCCTTGGGTGCCATTTATTGGCACATTGTTCTTGTTTATTTTCGTATCGAACTGGTCAGGTGCGCTAATTCCCTGGAAGCTCATCAAGCTACCTTCGGGCGAATTGGCAGCTCCCACCAATGACATCAATACGACTGTCGCATTGGCATTGCTGACCTCCTTAGCGTACTTTTACGCAGGTTTTAGCAAACGGGGTTTAGGTTACTTTAAGAAATATATAGAGCCAACACCTGTTTTGTTGCCGATCGCAATTCTCGAAGATTTCACCAAGCCCCTCTCCCTAAGTTTCCGACTATTTGGTAATATTTTGGCGGATGAATTGGTAGTAGCGGTGCTGGTGCTGCTAGTTCCTCTATTTGTACCTCTGCCTGTAATGGCCTTGGGTTTATTTACTAGTGCCATTCAAGCCCTGGTTTTTGCTACCCTAGCCGGAGCATACATTCATGAGGCAATGGAGGGGCATGGTGAAGAAGGACATGAGGAGCATTAAACTTCTCAGTTGATAGCACAGTTCCAAGAGCATATTCGCTCAAAACATCGCAAAGCGCGATCAAAGAACTCATGTGCAGCGTGAAAATCACGTTTCTAATCGTTAACGCACTTTTGTTAGTTTTGTAATCAAAGCAAGGAAAATCAACATGGATCCATTAGTTCAGGCTGCTTCAGTTCTCGCTGCTGCTTTAGCGATTGGTTTAGCTGCAATTGGCCCTGGTATTGGTCAAGGAAACGCTGCTGGACAAGCAGTAGAAGGTATTGCTCGTCAACCTGAAGCAGAAGGAAAAATTCGCGGTACTCTGCTATTAACCTTGGCATTCATGGAATCCTTGACTATCTATGGTCTAGTAATTGCCCTGGTATTGCTGTTTGCTAATCCTTTCGGCTAATACCTGAAATTTTTGTGAGTGTGGAGACGTGAACCATCACGCCTCTACAATCGAAATGTTTTAGGTATCTCAATAGTTATAATGTTCAGTTGACCCTTGTTGGCTATGGGTCTCTAAAATATCAAAGGTTGGATGACGTTGCTAGCCATGAACACTGCTACTCCAGCCAAAGAGGAGACAAATGTTTGATTTCGATGCTACCTTGCCCTTCATGGCATTGCAATTCCTGCTACTAGCAGCTTTGTTGAATGCAATTTTCTATAAGCCACTGACCAAGGTACTAGACGATCGCGATAATTATATCCGAACGAATACCCTTGAGGCGAAAGAAAGCTTGGCAAAAGCCGAGCGTTTAGCCGCCGAATATGAGCAGCAACTCGCAGACGCTCGCAGACAATCGCAAGCTACTCTAGAAGCAGCTCAACTGGAAGCTAAGAAAATTACTGCCGAGAAAATTGCTGAAGCCCAAAAGGAAGCTCAGTCTCAACGAGAACAAGCTTCTGTTGAAATAGAACAACAAAAGCAACAAGCTTTTAGCTCCTTAGAGCAACAAGTTGATGCTCTAAGCCGGCAGATTCTAGAAAAACTATTAGGGCCAACTCCAGTTAGATAAGCTAAGGAGATTGGTTCTGTGTAAAGCATACGCGCAACTGGCCCCTAGTCCAGAGCGCTTAATTAAGTGTCAAAAAAGGCACTTTTTCCCTTCGGGGAAAAGATACTTAATTTCCCTTCGGGGAAAAGATACTTAATTTCCCTTGGGAAAAATACAACGTATTAGCAAGCGAGCAGCGCACTTGTAAATGGGTATCATGGGGACATTCTTATTACTTGCCGCAGAAGCGAACGCTGTTCACTCTGAATTGGCAGAAGGCGCAGCAGAAGGTGGTTTCGGTCTAAACCTAGACATTTTTGAAACCAATCTGATCAATCTAACGATTCTGATTGGCATATTATTCTACTTCGGACGTAAGGTTTTAAGCAATATCCTGAACGAGCGACAATCCAATATTGCCACCGCAATTCAGGAAGCAGAAGGGCGCTTAAAAGAGGCAAAGACTGCCCTTTCCCAAGCGCAAGAGCAATTGAAGCAATCTCAGGCAGAGGCAGAACGCATCCGCCAATCAGCCACAGAAAACGCCCAAAAGACGAAAGAAGCCTTGTTAGCGAAGGCAGCGCAAGACGTAGAACGCCTGAAACAAACAGCAGCAGCAGATTTAAATACCGAAACAGAGCGAGCGATCGCTCAACTGCGGCAAAGAGTTGCTGCACTAGCATTGCAAAAAGTCGAATCGCAACTCAAAGGCGGGATTGCCGACGATGCTCAACAAAGTTTAATTGACCGCAGCATCGCACAACTGGGAGGCAATGTATGACAAGTCAAGTAGCAACAGCCGAAGTAGCCCAACCCTATGCACAGGCACTTTTGTCAATAGCGCAATCGAAAAATTTGACAGAAGAGTTCGGGGAAGATGCGCGGACTTTACTGGGGCTGTTAAGAGCAGACAAACAGCTACAAAACTTCTTTGGCAACCCGTTTATTCAGCCTGAGAACAAAAAAGCTCTGATCAAACAAATACTCGGTGAAGGCTCTAACCCCTACTTACGCAACTTTTTGTTGGTGCTAGTAGACAAACGCCGCATTGCATTCTTGGAATCGATTTTTCAACAATATCTGGCGCTGTTGCGGCAGCTGAATCAAACCGTATTAGCGGAAGTGATTTCAGCCGTTCCCCTCACAGAAGCTCAACAGCAGGCAATCACAGAAAAAGTGATTGCTATAACTAATGCTCGCCAGGTAGAACTAGAAACCAAGGTAGACAGCGAGTTAATTGGTGGTGTGATCATTAAAGTAGGTTCGCAGGTAATTGACGCTAGTATCCGGGGTCAGTTGCGCCGCCTTTCATTGCGCTTAACTAATAGCTAGAAAGTTAGGAGTAGAGACGCGATTAATCGCGTCTGTACAAGAGTTAGGAGTAAAGACGCGATTAATCGCGCCTGTACAGAAGTTAGGAGTTAAGAGTTAAGTAAACAATAATTTATTTTGACTTTTAACTTTTAACCTTTGCTTTTTTAACTCATCGCTCTTAACTCATCACTCTTAACTCACCACTCCTAACTATTGAATTTTCCCGTCTCGAAAGCAAACAAGATAGACACATGAGCATATCAATTAGACCTGACGAAATTAGCAGCATTATCCAACAACAAATCGAGCAATACGATCAAGAGGTCAAAGTTGCTAACGTTGGTACCGTCCTACAAGTAGGTGACGGTATTGCCCGGATCTATGGTCTGGAAAAGGCTATGGCTGGGGAACTCTTAGAATTTGAAGATGGCACAATTGGCATCGCCCAAAACTTAGAAGAAGACAACGTGGGCGCGGTGCTTATGGGTGAAGGGCTAGAAATTCAAGAAGGTAGCTCTGTAACCGCTACTGGTAGAATTGCTCAGATTCCGGTAGGAGAAGCCTTAATTGGACGAGTTGTAGACGCTTTGGGTCGCCCCATCGATGGTAAGGGAGACATCAAATCCTCAGACAGCCGTTTGATTGAATCTCCAGCGCCCGGTATCATTGCTCGTCGGTCAGTACACGAACCCATGCAAACGGGTATCACAGCTATTGACTCAATGATTCCTATTGGTCGCGGTCAACGGGAATTGATTATTGGTGATCGCCAAACCGGTAAAACTGCGATCGCGATCGACACAATCATCAACCAAAAAGAAGAAGATGTAATTTGTGTCTACGTTGCGATCGGTCAAAAGGCTTCCACAGTCGCTAACGTAGTACAAACATTGCAAGAAAAAGGCGCACTTGATTACACCGTCGTCGTCACCGCTAGCGCCAGCGAACCAGCAACCCTACAATACTTAGCTCCTTACACAGGCGCAACTATTGCCGAGTACTTCATGTACAAAGGCAAAGCTACCCTGGTAATTTATGACGATCTCTCCAAGCAAGCCCAAGCTTATCGCCAAATGTCACTACTGCTGCGTCGTCCACCCGGACGCGAAGCTTACCCTGGAGATGTATTCTACATTCACTCCCGCTTGCTAGAAAGAGCAGCAAAGCTAAGTGACGAATTAGGTAAAGGCAGTATGACCGCCCTACCAATCATCGAAACCCAAGCTGGTGACGTTTCAGCATACATCCCCACCAACGTAATTTCTATTACCGATGGTCAGATATTCCTATCTTCTGACTTGTTCAACGCTGGTATCCGTCCGGCTGTGAACCCCGGTATTTCTGTATCCCGCGTGGGTTCTGCGGCGCAAACCAAAGCAATGAAAAAAGTTGCCGGGAAGATTAAATTGGAACTAGCCCAATTTGACGACCTGCAAGCCTTCGCTCAATTTGCTTCTGACTTAGATAAAGCCACTCAAGACCAGTTGGCACGGGGTCAACGGTTACGCGAACTCCTCAAGCAGCCACAAAATTCGCCACTCTCAGTATACGAGCAAGTAGCAATTTTATACGCTGGTATCAATGGTTACTTAGATGACGTTCCCGTAGATAAAGTCACAACCTTTACCCAAGGTTTGCGCGAGTACTTAAAGACTGGTAAGTACGCCGAAGGAGTAAGAGCCTCCAAAGCGCTAGGTGATGCAGAAGAAGCTGCTTTAAAGGAAGCACTTACCGAATACAAGAAGACCTTCAAAGCAGCAGCGTAATTAAAGTGAGGAGTGAAGAGTTAAGAGTTAAAAGTTAATGAAATACTCCTAGCTCTTAACTCCTAACTCCTAACTCCTAACTCCTAACTCAAGAATATGGCCAATCTAAAAGCAATACGCGATCGCATTCAGTCGGTCAAAAACACCAAAAAAATTACAGAAGCCATGCGTCTGGTAGCTGCGGCTAGAGTGCGCCGGGCGCAAGAACAAGTGCTAGCAACTCGCCCCTTTGCCGATCGCTTGGCACAAGTATTGTATGGTTTGCAAAGCCGTCTGCGCTTTGAAGAAGCAAACCTACCACTGCTGAAAAAACGCCAAGTTAAATCAGTCGGGTTATTGGTAATTTCAGGCGATCGCGGTCTATGCGGCGGCTACAATAGTAACGTTATCCGTCGTGCAGAAAACCGCGCTAAAGAAATCCAGGCAGAAGGTTTAGACTATCAATTTGTGATCGTCGGACGCAAAGCTACACAGTACTTTCAACGCCGCAATCAGCCAATTGATGCCACCTACAGCGGCTTAGAGCAAATTCCCACCGCAGCAGAAGCCAATCAGATCGCCGATCAACTACTTTCCTTGTTCCTTTCAGAAGAAGTCGATCGCATCGAATTAATCTATACCAGATTCATTTCCTTAGTTAGCTCCCGTCCTGTGGTACAAACCTTACTGCCCCTCGATCCCCAAGGTCTAGAAGCAGGCGATGATGAAATCTTCCGCTTGACAACTCGTGGTGGTAAATTTGAAGTCGAACGCGAGAAAGTGACTAAGGAAGTCCGCACGTTGGCTCCTGACATGATCTTCGAGCAAGATCCCGTGCAGATTCTCGATTCTCTATTGCCCTTGTATCTGAGTAACCAGCTATTGCGGGCGCTACAAGAATCGGCAGCTAGCGAACTAGCAGCCCGGATGACAGCTATGAGTAATGCCAGTGACAACGCTGGTGAACTAATTAACACTCTCACGCTGTCCTACAACAAAGCTCGACAAGCTGCAATTACCCAAGAACTCCTTGAAGTTGTGGGCGGTGCTGAAGCACTAACTTAGAAAAATACTTGTTGTGGATCGTCATAAATAGCCAATCGCTAATTTTAAAACCATTAACGATTGGCTATTTTGAGTAATGGCAGCCATATATCGTGACTTTGATAATTACGAATTACGAATTACGAATTACGAATTAAGAATCGCGTACTATAATTGAAATATGAAGCGCATGGGTCCGTCACGGTTTCGACAGGTTGGCGAACGCTGCTCTGTGATTCAGGTCGAGAGTGAGTCTCCTCTCGCAAATCAAAGGCTCAAACAAAAAGTAAATGCGAATAACATCGTTAGCTTTGCTCGTAAGCCTGCTCTAGTAGCAGCTGCCTAAAAACCTCTTACAGGTTCGAGCGTCTTTAGTTTGACTCCGTTAAAAACTGAAGACCAACCCCCAACGGATGCTCTAGTAAGCGTTCTCTGGTTGGCTTGCTGGCTAAGATTAAATCAGAGCATCCTACGTTCGGGATAATGAACGATTCCCGCCTTGAGGGTCAGAAAGGCTAAACCTGTGAATGAGCGGGGGGTCAATACCCAATTTGGACAGCAGTTCGACTCTGCTCGGATCCACTAAAAATAGTTAACAAGTCCACTTGACACTGTAATGTGTAAGTGGACTTTGTTTTATGGAAAACTCCATCATAATTTTCTATAATGCACAGTTAACTTGAGTTCAACGGCTAATACCATTTCTTTGTGAGGCTGCGCTAAATTCTCTTGGCTTCTTTCTTTGCGTTCTTTGCGCCCTTTGCGGTTCGTTTCTTATTTAGTTTGGCGCATCTTCATACAGAATTGGTATAAAATAGCAATACCGTTCAGTGAAGCCCAAAATTTTTGGTAAAGATGCGAAACTGGACTGTTATCCTGCTGCGCTAAGGTGTCTCTACAACTTTCTCGGCAAACCTTAAACAAGAATATGTAGACCTCAACAGCGCCCAAGCCCAAATAACACAAAGAAGCGCAACAAGTATTATCTTTGCAAAAAGCAGGAACTTGTCAAGAATATAATCTTGGTTTTCAACACAATCTAGCGATCGCTACCCAAACGAAACAAGCGATCCGATTCCAAGATGGTGTAATCAGCTAATCACGCTGTTTCTGGGTTTGTGTGCGCTTCCAAGCCTTCTTCCTCTTTTTTTCAGTACCCGTCGTAGTCGATCTGCACTCAAGTTTACTTGACGCTCAGATGCTAGTTTTTTTGCTAATTGTTTAGAGTTATAAGTCTCTGATTCTTGAGCTAAACAATTTTCGAGATAAACCAAATCTGATTCTGAATATCGTGGTTTTCCTCCTCGGCCAGGAGCATCCCATAAACCTGCTAAACCCATTTTTTCCCAGCGATGAAGGGTTTGACGCACTGTTGAAATCGCCCAATTCAAGCCTTTTGCAATTTGCTCATTTTTTAAGCCGCGAGTATTCAGCAGTAAAACTTGAGCGCGATCCTTAGTACGTTGAGGAACATCTTTGGCTTTTCTCAATTCTTCTAAAGTCAGCTTTTCTTCTTCTGTGAGAAATACTTTTAATCGGCATCCCATAAACAATAACCTTTTACAAAATCAATTTTTGTCATTTTTGTATCTATTTACGCCTGTATACTGAATTACTTAGGTATTTTATAATACATTTTCAATATTTTAACTACAAATATTAGTGATGTCGGCGTCTATAAGGCTACTACGCGATCGGTATTGGCTTGGAAAAACTATCAAAATTTGCATTTTTTCATCAACAATGGATTTTGATAAGAAGTTCGGCACATCGAGATTACACATTAACCTATATAGGTAAACTTATCTGATAGCCTAAAGCTGTAGCTTATAGCTATAACAAGAAAAATTTGTTGGCGCGATCTTGATTAATGTTTAAAGTCGATAATAAAGGACTGTATCATTAAATTCCTGAGATTCTTCTTATGCTTACGGAGGTTTACCGAAACTTTAAAAATTATTTTTCTGCTAGTTTCCTTTTAGATGAGCAAAAAAATATATACAAGCCTACTTTCTTTTTATTCAACTAGTCTCTGGAAATTTGCCTTGATTATCTTCAAAAAAATATCTTTTTTATCGACTTTACATAAAGTTTATATTCTCTGCACCATATTTTTGATTAAGACAACATATTGAATACCCATTGAATAAACTAATGTTAACAGCCGATTCGACCCTTTTTGTCAGCCTAATAAGTTTGCCCTACTTTTCCTACCTTTCCTACTTTTCCTACTTTTTTAATTAAGTGAGTACCTGAAAAACATAAATTTTTCTACTTTATAAACATATCCTTTGACAATATGAAGTATTAAAAGTAATCTCGATTTGGTAGATAGACCAACAATTTAATAATGGTAAAATTATGTTTTATTAGTTAAAAAACTAATGACTATGATATTTTTAAATTAAGATAAAACCAGATAAATAGCAAAAATAAGTACTCAGTGAAACTTAGGGATAAATTAATATTTATTTAGGATATTTGTTGAGTCATATTTTTTGCTAAAAAACAGCAATAATTGATACAAGTTAAAATTTTCAAAAACTGATATTCATTACAACTTCAAATAAAAATAATAGAGAGAATGGGGGCAGAAGAAAAACCTGTTAATTTGCGCTCGGAGACGAATAATGGTATCGATGTCTACGACCGGCAAGGCCCACGCAGAGAACGTTCAACATCGGCTAACTATACAAACTGTAGAAATTGCCCCTAACACAACGGCGATTCGCTCTCTTGACTGGGATCGCGATCGCTTTGATATCGAATTTGGACTGCAAAACGGTACAACCTACAATTCATATCTAATTAGGGGCGAACAAACAGTTTTGATTGATACTTCTCACCAGAAGTTTCGCGATCTGTATTTAGAAACTCTCAAAGGTCTTGTTAACCCCAAAACAATTGATTATATAATTGTTAGTCACACAGAGCCAGACCATAGCGGCTTAGTAGAAGATGTCCTCCAGTTAGCTCCTAGAGCCACTGTTTTAGCCTCAAAAGTTGCACTGCAATTCCTTGAGGGATTAGTACACGATCCTTTTTCCAAGCGGGTTGTGAAAACTGGCGATCGCATCGATATCGGCAAAGGACACGAAATGGAATTCGTGAGTGCGCCTAACCTGCACTGGCCGGATACAATCTTTAGCTTTGACCGCAAAACCCAAATTCTCTACACCTGTGATGCTTTTGGGATGCACTTCTGTGACGATCGCACCTTCGACGAAGATTTAGAAGCGATCGAAGCGGACTTTAGGTTTTATTACGACTGCTTGATGGGCCCTAACGCTCGTTCGCTACTGAATGCGATGAAGCGGATGGGCGAACTAGGGAAGATTAATATAATCGCCAATGGTCACGGGCCATTATTATACCACCATTTAGATGTTCTAACCGGGTGCTACGAAAATTGGAGCCAAAGACAAGCTAAAGCAGAAACAACAGTTGGCTTGTTTTTTGTCTCAGAATATGGATATGGCGAACGCCTTGGTCACGCAATTGCCGAAGGTATCCTGAAAACTGGCGTTGGCGTAGAAGTACTGGATCTGAGTACTGCTGGGAGCCAAGAAATTCAAGAACTAGCCGGGAGAGCAGCTGGCATCATTATCGGTATGCCCTCGACTACCGCCGCCGCCGCCCAAGCTAGTATCAGTTCGGTGCTAGCTGTCGCTAAGAACAAGCAATTTCTTGGGCTGTTTGAATGTTACGGTGGGGATGATGAACCCATTGATACACTCCGCAGACAATTTCTTGACTCTGGCATCAAAGAAGCTTTCCCACCCATTCGGATTAAAGAGGCTCCCACTGCATCAACATTCCAGTTGTGTGAAGAAGCGGGTAAAGACATCGGACAATTGCTAGTGCGCGATCGCAACATCAAGCAAATCAAGTCCCTCGATGTCAACATGGAAAAGGCACTAGGTCGCATTAGCAGCGGACTATATATAGTCACTACAAAAAAAGATAATGTCTCAAGTGCAATGCTGGCATCCTGGGTAACGCAAGCGAGTTTGCAACCATTAGGATTTACAATTGCCGTTGCGAAAGACCGCGCCATTGATTCCTTAATGCAAGTAGGCGATCGCTTCGTCCTCAACGTTTTGGAAGAAGGCAATTATCAAGAACTCAAGAAACATTTCCTCAAGCGCTTGCATCCTGGTGCCGATCGTTTTGCTGGGGTAAAAACTCAAACCGCGAAAAACGGTTCGCCGATTCTGACTGATGCTTTGGCATACATGGAATGTGAAATCCAGACCAGCATGGAATGCAGCGACCACTGGATATTATACTGCACCGTCCAAGAAGGTCGTGTCTCCAAAAACGATGGATTGACAGCCGTTCGCCATCGCAAAGTAGGTAATTACTACTAAATATAGGGCATAGGGCACGGGGCATAGGGCATGGGGTACGGGGTATGGGTTATTTATCTTTGTTCCCAATGCCCTATTCCCAATGCCCAATGCCCTATTCCCAATGCCCAATTTTCAATGCCCAATGCCCTATTCGCTAACTTTTAACAGCTATGACCAATTCCAAGCCACGCGACGTACAAGTTTTACCAATTGCTACCAATACTAAGGCTATCAGAGCGCGTAGTTGGTCACGTCTGCGGTTTGAAATTGAATACGCACTTGAAAGAGGTACTACTTCCAATTGCTATTTAATTGAAGCTGATAAAACCGCACTTATCGATCCACCGCCAGAAAGCTTTACCGAAATTTATTTAAAGGCATTGCGGCAGACTTTAGATTTGCAAAGTTTGGATTATATAATCTTGGGTCATTTTAGTCCCAATCGAGTTGCAACCCTCAAAGCAATTTTAGAACTAGCACCACAGGTAACTTTTGTCTGTTCTCTTCCTGGTGCGAACAATTTGCGTGCTGCTTTCTTAGAGCAAGATTTAAATGTCTTGGTGATGCGGGGGAAAGAAACTCTGGATTTAGGCAAGGGTCATGTTTTGAAATTCTTACCCACTCCGAGTCCGCGTTGGCCGGAAGGACTTTGTACCTACGACCAGCAAACCCAAATTCTCTACACAGATAAGTTATTTGCAACTCATCTTTGTGGTGATGATGTGTTTGATGATAACTGGGAAGCGCTCAAAGAAGACCAGCGTTACTACTTTAACTGCCTGATGGCTCCCCAAACTCCTCATGTGCAGGCAGCTTTGGAGAAAATATCAGATTTGCAGGTGAGAATGTATGCTGTAGGTCACGGGCCCTTGGTACGCACCGGCTTAATTGAACTTACCAAAGCTTATGCAGAGTGGAGCCGTTCTCACAACGATCGCGAAATTTCCGTTGCCTTACTTTACGCTTCAGCTTACGGGAATACGGCAACTTTAGCACAAGCGATCGCTCTGGGATTAACTAAAGGTGGAGTCGCCGTCAAATCGATTAACTGCGAATTTGCTACCCCTGATGAAATTCGCATCAACCTCGCACAGTCAGAGGGTTTTATCATCGGTTCTCCTACTATTGGTGGTCATGCGCCAACTCCGATTCATACTGCTTTAGGGATTGTGCTATCGAGTGGTGACAACAGTAAACTCGCTGGAGTTTTTGGTTCCTACGGCTGGAGTGGCGAAGCCTTTGACTTAATTGAAGGTAAACTCCGGGATGCTGGATATCGCTTTGGTTTTGACACTTTGAAGGTGAAGTTTAAACCTGATGATGTCACTCTCAAGTTTTGTGAAGAACTCGGTACAGACTTTGCCCAAGCACTGAAAAAGGCTAAAAAGGTACGCGTACCCCAACAAGCCGCGACTCCAGTGGAACAGGCTGTTGGTCGGATTGTTGGTTCCGTCTGTGTGGTGACAGCGAAACTTGGAGAAGTGTCTACCGCAATGTTAGGCGCTTGGGTTTCTCAAGCCACCTTCAACCCACCCGGAATAACAGTGGCGATCGCTAAAGAGCGAGCGATCGAATCTTTGATGTATCCAGGCGGTAAGTTTGCCTTAAATATTTTACCTGAAGGCAATCATCAAGATTACATGAAACATTTCCGTAAATCTTTCGCGCCTGGGGAAGATCGATTTGCCAACTTTAGTACAGCAGTTGCAGATAACGGTTGTACCGTCCTCACTGATGCATTAGCATATTTGGAATGTTCGGTCAACCAACGTCTAGAATGTGGCGATCATTGGGTTGTGTATGCAACTGTAGATGAAGGAAAATTACTCAAGCCTGATGCTGTAACTGCCATTAACCATCGCAAAACCGGCACTCATTATTAACTTTTATTGGTACTCTCTAACTTAGGAGATTACCGTGCAATGCGACTCTAGCAGCATTTTTGCTACTTACTCAGTGTGCTAGGGATACAATCAACCACGCTAGATGTCTGCACATCTGATAAATCCACCTACACATGAGAGTGATAGGTGGATTAATTTTTTTTGTTGAGAAGAATGCGTTTAGAAAAAACAGCAATGGTTAAACAGACGTATCTACATAATAAATTCATCTTTTCTTTAGCATAAATTTACACGTAGAGAATTTAGCATATACAAAATATGATTAAGTAAAGGTTATGAAGCTATTAAAATCCGATCTCATGAATTATTGTAATGTTTCATGACTAAGCTTAAAAATTTATTACATTCAGCCAGTGAAAATAAGGAGATCCTAATTGATTAGGAAAATAGACGCGCAAAATTTTCAGCTTAAGCCGCTTGGGACGTACTTGGTTGAAGCTGAACTAATTACTCCAGATCAATTAGACACAGCACTCAAGACACAAAAGTTAAGTGGTGAACAGTTGGGAGAAATTCTGGCAATGCATGGTTTTGTTAAGCAGCAAACCATTGAATACTTCATGTTAAACGTTGTATTGCCAGAGCGACGCAAAATTTTAAAAAACCAATCTTATTCAGACAATGGTAAGAGCGATCGCATATCTGTAATTGAGTCAACGAGTTCGATAAAACCAGAAGATGCGATCTTGCTGTTGCAATCATCGCATCAATTCAAAGTATATCTTTCTGCCAACAAAACCCTCAAATTCCTGCTTGGCGTGGTTTTATGTTTGGCTCTTGTCAGTCTTTTTGCTAATTACAATGTCTACTATCTACCTGACTTCCCTGGGAGAGATATCTTTAGAATTATATTCGACCTCAACAGCGAGGATAGTATTCCTACAATTTACTCTGGAGGAGCTTTACTATTTTGTTCTATTCTGCTAGAAATCATTTTCCAAGCTCAGAAGTCAACTAAGAATAAAGACTTCTGGGCATGGAGAGGATTATCAATAGTCTTTGCTGGTTTGTTCTTAGACGAATTGATCAGTCTTCATGAAAGACTAACTACACCACTGCGAGCTACATTCAATACCAGTGGTTTTTTGTACTACGCTTGGGTGATTGTGGGTGCTATCTTCGTACTCGGATTCTTGCTAGTGTTTGGGCGATTTGTGTCTAATCTTCCTAGCAAAACACGACGCTTATTTTTCATTGCTGGAACAATCTACGTGGCAGGTGCAATTTTTAGTGAATTGATAGGCGGATACTATGAATATTACTACACCCCCAATAACATGGTTTATGTCTTCATAACGACTATAGAAGAAGTGCTAGAGATGCTGGGCATAGTTATCTTTATTTATACGCTGTTGTCGTACATAAGTTGCAATATTAAAGGTATAGATATAGGAGTCCACATTAGTGGTTATAGGAAGCAAGACCAGCGGACTTAGCTCAAACATAGCCAAATAAAATATTTGAAACTTTTGTACTTAAAAAGAGGTAGTTTTTGATTAGCAACTTGAGTTATTAAAAAAATTCTCTTTTTAGAAGCTGATATAAATGTCTTAGAAACTGACACAAATACCTTAATAGAGCAGACCATTAGCGATGGCCAGCTCACCAATAGTGCTAATATTACTGTGCAAGTTGGCGATCGCCAACTTGAAGGCAACGGTAACGATGTATTCCACAGTACCCCGGTAATGGCAAAGACACCTCTGTGGCGTCAATTGTAACGATCTGTTGTCTGGTGGTCTAACCTTCAGGCAACTGAGTTTCTGAAGTCACAACATCATCGTGACTACTGATATAGCAAGGGACTGGGGACTGGGTGAAAAGCCTTTTTATGTCTAAGTTTTATCGTCTGTTGATGTCCTAACCACCAAGACTTGTGCTATAAAATCTTGGCAACTCTGACTGCTGCTAATTTCACTATCGTCTAGTATCAAAATCCATGGGCCAGTTATGGCTGCCTTAAAGAACCAATAATTACTGTAGAACCAGCCTTTTGATCAAACTGACTGTAAATTCACAGTTAGTAACATAAATCACCTTGATTTATCTACAATACATACATTCTGTAGGTGATTTTGACTTTTGAGCCATATCTAACACCCAACACAGTCAATATGCGACCAAATAAAGCCTGTGTTCAGCACCTGAAACGTTCATTTTGCATAACACATATTATAGGTGATTTGTAGAGTGTGTCAGTCCTAATTACAAGTCTTATTGTGTAAGCCCTTACTAAGGTATCTGTAATACTAAATTTCGTGAAATGGTATGACTTTTCACGGGATATGGATTCAGGAAAATGGTGCGTGCAATTTCAGTATTAAAGCGTAAACAACATAAATTCACTTGGTGAAATTCCGCAATTGCCACAAAGACAATAGCAAAAACGCAGGGTAGCCTTTAACTAGAAAAACAGTATTAGGTAATTCCTAGACACAACTTTTATATTATTTTTCTTGTTCTTATGACTCCAAAACACACCAAAATTAAATTTCCTCTTTGGCAGTATCTGAACCAGCCCTTATTTAGTCGCGATACTAAATTAATACTAAATCCCCAACGTTTCGTATTAGTCTGGCGTCTGCAACTTTTAGAACGTTGCTGGACTAAAGAATGTGACGCCAAAGGACCTCAACAGCATTAGATATTTAAAAAGCTGGCAAACTAAGCCTCGTCTACAGAACGTGGCTTTTTGCCATCAAGTAAAGTACTGACAGTCATATCTCCCATAACATTAATTGCGGTGCGGCAGCGATCCAAAAACCAGTCTACAGTAACTAGCAAAGCGATGTACTGGGTAGGTAAGCCAACAGAAGTGAACACCAATGTCATCGTTACCAGTCCTGCATTGGGAATATTCGCCGCACCTACAGATGCAAAAATCGAGGTAAGGATGACAATTAACTGCTGTCCTAAACTCAAATGTTGCCCAATCAGTTGGGAAATATACAACGCAGACATTGCTTCATAGAGGGCAGTGCCATCATTATTGAAATTTGCCCCGACTAATGCGCCCAACGCAGCAGAAGATTCCCTTAAACCGACTTTTGTTTGTAAAACCTCAAAAGTTACGGGCATTGCTGCCGCCGAGGAAGAAGTTGAGAAAGCTGTCAAAAAGGCATCAGAACCACCAGCGAGGAATTTTAGCGGGTGTACCCAAGAACCAAATTTTACTCTGGTGAGGTAGTAGCACGCTTGCAATACCAGTGCTAACAATACGGCGACGATAAATGCACCCAAAGATTTAAACGGTGTAAATCCTTGCATTGCAACAGTTTTAGCTACAATTCCAAAGACTGCGAACGGCACTAAGGCAATTACCCAATTGAGGATGCGGACTACCGCTTCAAATAAAATTCCGATGACATCCTCTATCGGCTGGAACCCATTCTTACCTTGGGCGATTTGTTCAGATTTTAATGCCCGCAGAACGATGCCAAAACTTAGAGCAATCACAATCAACTGGATAACATTATTATCAACCAATGGCTTGAGAACAGCTTCCGGTACAGCATCTTTGACTATTCCCCAAGGATCGAGACTCTGAGCAGTTATTGCCGTACTTGTTGAGGTGGCTACATTGCCCCAAGTTCCTGGTCGCAAGACATTTGCTACGAAAAGTCCCACCAAAATAGCTACGGTAGTGTTGGTTAAAAGCAATACTGCTAACCGCCGTCCGGCTGTACCAGGGATATTGGTAGTCATCAAAGTATGCAGCACCGCTACCAAAATCAGGGGTGTAGCCAAAGCGCGGAGAGCCTTTAGCACCAATTCTGCCGGAATTGCTAAATTATTGATTAAAGCGGCGTTGCTGGGATTGGGATTCCCTGCACCAAGGGCAATTCCGACGCTGACTGCCGCTATTAAGGCGATGAGAATTTGCAACGTGAGAGGGATACGCTGCCACCAAGGGCTAGCTTTGGTTTCAGGCGAAGTAGTTCTCTCTGTTTGACTCATTGGCTAGATACTGGTTAACTGCTGTAACTATTAAAACAACACTAATAATAGTGATAATTCCCGAAAAAGAACAGCTTTAATTTTGGTTAAAAACTGTTAATCTAAGATTCCGTTGCTTTGCAAAATCTGGCTCGAAAGGGTATACCACAAGGTAGGCCCCTAGAGATATCTTGGCTTGTGGTTGGAGGTGCTTATGTCCTTTGTTCCTTTACATATTCACAGTGACTATAGTTTGCTTGATGGGGCAAGTCAGCTACCAGAGTTGGTAGATCGAGCGATCGCACTGGGAATGAAAGCGATCGCTCTTACCGATCATGGTGTCATGTATGGAGCCGTTGAACTGATCAAAATCTGCCGTAGTCAAAATATTAAGCCGATAATCGGCAATGAAATGTATATCCTAAACGGCGATCTTGAAAAACAAGAACGTCATCGTCCCAAATATCATCAAGTAGTTTTAGCTAAAAATACCAAAGGTTACAAAAATTTAGTCAAATTAACTACAATTTCTCATTTGCAAGGTGTTCAAGGTAAAGGAATTTTTTCTCGTCCTTGTATTAATAAAGATTTACTAAAACAATATCATGAAGGCTTGATTGTTACTAGCGCTTGCTTGGGTGGAGAAGTCCCCCAAGCGATTCTCAGTAATAGACCAGATGCCGCCCGAAAAGTTGCTCAGTGGTATAAAGATGTATTTGGTGATGATTATTATCTAGAAATTCAAGACCACGGCTCCCAAGAAGACCGGATTGTGAATGTAGAAATAGTGAAAATTGCTAGGGAGCTAGGCATTAAAATTGTTGCTACTAATGATTCACATTTTATTTCTTGTTTTGACGTTGAAGCCCATGATGCGTTGCTATGTATTCAAACTAACAAGTTAATTGCTGAAGATAAGCGGATGCGTTATAGCGGCACAGAGTATCTCAAGTCTGGTGAAGAGATGCGGCAGCTATTTCGCGACCATTTGCCGGATGATGTAATTGCAGAGGCGATCGCTACTACTGAAGAAGTCGCCGATAAAGTTGAGCCTTACCATATCATGGGTGAGCCTCAAATTCCTACACCTCCCATTCCCTCTGGTCATACTGCTGATACTTACGCTGAAGATGTTGCATGGAGTGGACTTTTAGAACGCTTAAATCGCAAATCTCGTCATGAAGTCGATTCCGTCTATAAAGAAAGATTGGAATACGAACTTAAAATGATTCAGCAAATGGGTTTTTCCAAATACTTTTTAGTTGTTTGGGACTACATCAAATTTGCTAGAGATAATAATATTCCTGTGGGGCCAGGTCGGGGTTCGGCGGCTGGTTCATTAGTTGCTTATGCAATGCGAATTACTAATATTGATCCTGTACATCATGGATTACTATTCGAGCGTTTCTTGAACCCAGAACGGAAATCAATGCCTGATATTGATACAGATTTCTGTATTGAACAACGGGATAAAGTGATTGATTATGTAACTGAGAAATATGGTGCAGATAGAGTTGCCCAAATTATTACTTTTAACCGTTTAACTTCTAAAGCAGTTTTGAAAGATGTCGCCAGAGTATTAAATATTCCCTACGGGGAAGCTGACAAAATGGCGAAATTAATTCCTGTGGTAAGGGGAAAACCAACGAAACTCAAGGTGATGGTTTCCGATAAAACTCCAGAACCAGAGTTTAAAGATAAATATGATAAAGACCCGCACGTTCGCCATTGGCTTGATATGGCCATGCGAATTGAAGGAACTAACAAAACTTTTGGTGTTCATGCAGCAGGTGTGGTAATTTCTGCCGATCCACTTGATGAAATTGTGCCGCTGCAAAAAAATAATGACGGTTCTGTGATTACCCAATATTTCATGGAAGACCTGGAATCAATGGGTTTGTTGAAAATGGATTTTCTAGGCTTGCGGAACCTAACGCTGATTCAAAAAACCCTTGACTTAATTGAAGAAACGAGAGGATATCGGGTCGATCCTGATGAAATTCCTCGCCAAGAAAGAAAAGCCCAAAGGATATTAGCTAAAGGCGAACATAGCACTCTCCCAAAAGATGTACAAAAAACTTATGAGTTATTAGAAGCAGGTGAGTTAGAAGGGATATTTCAATTAGAATCTTCTGGGATGCGTCAGATAGTGCGAGATTTGAAGCCTTCTAATATAGAAGATATTTCTTCTATTTTGGCACTTTATCGACCGGGACCATTAGATGCGGGACTAATTCCTAAATTTATTAACCGCAAACATGGTCGAGAAAAAATTGATTATCAGCACCAAGTTCTGGAACCAATATTAGACGAAACTTATGGAATTATGGTCTATCAAGAGCAAATCATGAAAATTGCTCAAGATATGGCGGGATATTCTTTAGGACAAGCTGACTTGCTGCGTCGGGCGATGGGTAAAAAGAAAGTTTCTGAGATGCAAAAGCAGCGAGAAAAGTTCGTGGATGGCGCAGCTAAAAATGGCGTTCAGAAAAAAGTTGCGGATGAATTATTTGAGCAAATGTTAAAGTTTGCGGAATATTGTTTAAGCTATGACACGGAAATATTGACAGTAGAATATGGATTAATGCCGATTGGAGAAGTTGTCGAAAAGGGTATTGAATGTACTGTGTATAGCGTTGATGATAATGGAAATATTTACACGCAACCTATAGCACAGTGGCACGATCGCGGACAGCAAGAGGTGTTTGAGTATTGCTTGGAAGATGGTTCAGTGATTCGGGCAACAAAAGACCATAAATTTATGACTGCTGATGGTCAAATGTTGCCAATTGATGAAATATTTGAGAGCGAATTGGATTTGATGCGGATTGAGAGTTTACCGAATTGAGAGGAGGGATATTCAGAGGGTGTAGGGGATAAGGTATAGGGTGTAGAGAACCCACGTTTAAATTAAAAACGTGATATTAAGGAAGATGCGCCAATAATACCAGGGTTTGATGGGTTTTAGTCGGGGGCGATACTCTTTGAAAGTCGCTTCGTAAAAAAGTTATCGTACCATCCCGCTAACCAAATTCATTGGTTTACCAACCAGACCGCCAGGGAATAGAATAGCCAGAATAGCCAGGGAATAGAATTCCCTGTCTAATAGTGCAAGTCCTCTAGAAGAGGACTAGAAAAAACTTGGTTTAATTGTTCACTAGTTTCAGATAGTCGTCTGAAGACGACTTTAGCTTTCAGACAGGGAATTTCATTCCCTGTCTGGCTGCTGCTGGCTGCTGCTGGCTGCTGCTGGCTGCTGCCTTCTGGCTGGCTTCGTGAACTGGCTGATTTGCTGATTCCTACTTCCCTGGCTGACGGACACTGCTAATATGATAATTTTTTCTAGCAATAAGGGAAACATAAATGTATGTAAATAAATACAAAATTTAAAAAATATTATGTCTCTGTGGCGGCTTTATTATCATATTGTTTGGACAACAAAAAAACGCCAACCTCTAATTACCTCCGATAAAGAAACTGAGCTTTATAATTTCATCATTAATAAATCCAATAGTTTAAATTGTAGACTCCATGCCATTGGAGGTATTGAAGACCACATACATTTAGTAGTATCTATCCCCCCAACAATCGCGATCGCAGAGTTTGTGAAAAAAATTAAAGGAAGTAGTTCTCACCATTTCAATCACAATCTTTGCCCTACATCAGAAAAATTTACTTGGCAAGAAGGATATGGTATATTCTCCTTGGGCAGTAAGCAACTTGAGCAAGCTGTTATATATGTTCAAAATCAAAAAATACATCATCTTGAAGGCACAGTAAATTCCCATTTAGAAAGGGCAACTCAAAGCTGATTTATTTAATCAATTTGCACCCAGAGAAAAAAGCAAGCAAAGAAAAACTAAAATAACTGATTTAGGTTTTGGTGAAGTAGAGAGCGTCATTTGGAATTTTGAATTGTTAATTGTGGTTTTCCCCAAAGTATGGTTTCTTGCTTGTAAATGGCAATTCCTGGTTTTGCTCCTTTGGGTTTGTAGACGTGTTTTGGCTGAGTGTAAACTACTGGCACTTGCTCACTCTGACGAGCGCGACTGTAATATGCAGCAAGATTAGCTACAAATTGCAAATCAGCTTCTTCGGCAACAGCACCCGGTTCTAAACGTAGCAGCACATGGCTTCCGGGAATTTCTTGAGCGTGGAACCAGATGTCATAATCCCCAGCTACACGAAAGGTTAATTGGTCATTTTGGCGATTGTTACGACCGATTAATGCTTCAAAGCCACCAGGGGTAAGGTAACGATAAAAGTTAGTGCTGGGAGGTTCGTTTGCACTGCGACTGCGGTATTCTGGATCTTCAAGATACTTTTGCCCAATTAACTCTTCGCGGATTTCTTCTAAAGCTCGCAAATCTTCTGCTGTTTGGTAGGTGTCTATTTGGCTTATCGCAGCTTCTACTTGCTCTAAATACTCAATTTCTGTTTGTACTTCCAATAGTAAAGGTTCGACAGCAGCACGAGCGCGTTTGAGCTTTTGGTGCTGTTTGTAAAGACTTTGGGCATTTTGGACGGCATTTTTATCTGGTTGGAGAGCGATCGCTACTGGCAAATTTGTCTCAAAATCAGCAATGATAATTTCTTTCATCCCTGGTTCCCAGTTTTGCAGGTGAGCCATCAATAAATCAGCTTTTTGTCGATACTCATCGGCTCGATCTGATTGCTGCAAGCGCGTCTCAAAGGTTTGAGCTTTATTGTGTAATTTCGCCAGAATATTATTCAACTTCTGACTCAACTGATGGCGTAATTGGGAAAATAACTGTTGGTTAATCTGGTTACTGTAATAGCGATTGAGTAACTCCTGGATATTTTTGACCTTTTCAACTGCACCCCAACCCATTACGGTGTAACCATCTTTTGTCCAAGCGGGTTGAAATTCTTTGGAATCTAGAGCTTGCAGCCATTCTTGCCAACGCTCAAATAGCCGTCGCCAGTCGTCGGGGTTGAGAGTATGGGTGGATGTTTCTGGTACAATATTTGCTTCTAGCAGCATTAACTCCACTAGTGCAGCACTCAAGCCACTATAACTTTTGAGCAATTGCCGCTTGATTGCTCCTGGTACTAAACTTACCCGTTCTTTCCAACGTTCTTGAGATTCGCTCAAGTAGGGGACATTTCCAGTTAGTTTCGGTGGTGTTTCATAAAATTGTCCGGTTTGGATGGGACGGACGCTAGATTGTTGCTGACTGACTTGATGGGCAGCGGTGATAATTATATTGTTAGCGTCGGTGAGAATAACGTTGCTATACTTGCCCATGATTTCTGCATAAACATGATATAGAGCGCTTTCTCCAGGACGACGGGCAAATTGTAAATCAATCACACGTTCCCAAGGGGCGATCGCTTCAATACTTACCAGTGCTAAACCATTCAATTGGTGTATTAATTGTTGGCTAAAGGTAAAAGTATCTGGCGATCGCGGTGGCGGATCGCCGATGCAAATATGTGCAGCTTGGGGATGCCAAGAAATCTGTAGCCAATCTCGCTGTTTCAGGGTGCGTAATGCCACAGCAATAGTGTAGCGATCGCGCTGGTAAACTTGTTCTAAGCGTGATGGTAGCCAGTTAGCGCGGATTTCGCTACAAGCAGCTGTGAGAGTGGTAAAGTCAACTGGTTGCAAAGCGATTAGTTGTTAACATTCAAATGGTAGCGATCGCTATGCTTTTATTTTTGTTTAGTTAAAGCATAACAGACCTCACCTATCATAGCGGTTACTTGCTTTGGTGATAGCTGCGAATCAAAAAACGCAGAAATTATCATCAGATAAGCTTCTGCGTTTAAGTGATAAGTTCGTTTTTTATACAGTTTGTTTTTGGTGTTGAGTTTTCCAAGCTCAGGCGATGCCTACGGCGGGCAACTCTTGGAGAGGCTACGCCCGAAGCGTAGCTATGCCGCAGGCTTTACGCCTACGCTGCCAAATTTAAACCCAAAATTTTATCCGAGTTACTCACTCACCATTATCTGTTAAACAAAAGCGTTATTTAGCAGCTAAAACTGGTTCTTTTGCTGCTGATTGCACTAGTTCTGTGGTTGAGTGTACTAGTTCTTTTGCTGCTGATTGCACTAATTCGGCGGTTGAGTGTACTAGTTCTTTCGCTGTTGATGCTACTGTTTGTGGCTGCATCAGTTCGGTGTAAAGTTCACTCAGTTGATGTGCAACACCATCCCAGCTAAACTTAGTTTCGACACGCTTTCTACCAGCTTTACCCAATTCATCTCGCCATTCTGGATTTAAGAGAATTCGGTCAATCGCAGAGGCAAAAGCATCTACATCTTGTGGTGGAGCTAATAAACCAGTTTTTTCATTAACTACAGTAAACTGAAGTCCGCCGACATCGCTTGCTATCACTGGTGTACCGCTTGCCATCGCTTCGATCGCCACTAATCCAAAGGGTTCGTAGTGACTGGGAACAACGCAAACATCGGCAGCAGCGTAATAAGTTGGTAAAACATCTTGACTCAGACGACCAGCAAAGGTGGTAAAGTCGCTCATTCCCAATTCGTTGACGATTTGCCCAATGCGATCGCGCTCAATTCCGTCGCTGTTACCTGGAGTGCTACCACCACCAATAATTAGCTGGATATTTTTGGAGTCGCGTAGTTGAGACTCGTTTACCGCCCGTACCAAAGTTTCTATACCTTTGCGTTGATCAAAGCGCCCCACGTATAGTACAACTTTGGTTTCTTTATCAATCCCCAATTCAGCCCTAGCTGCTTCTCGTGCAATGGAGCCAAAGCGCTGAATATCTGTACCACAGGGAATGATATCGATATTGCCTTTTGTGGAAACTAGCGATCGCATATGTTCTTCTTCTTGCGGACTAGTTGCTACAATTCGCTCTGCTTTTTCCAAGACTTGTTTTTCCACTGCTAATCGCTGACTAGCAATCAAAGGAATATTTTCTATAGTGTTGTACTTGACTGCTCCTAATGAGTGGTAGGTGTGAACCTGTTTACTCTTTTGGATTTTATTTAACTGCATCCCCACCCAACTAGAGAGCCAGTAGTTAGTATGAACCAATTCGTATGTAATTTCGTTTTTTATTTGAAATTTGAGGAGATTATCTACAAATTCTGGCAGATATTCAAAAATTTCATCTCGCGGCACAAACTCAAGGGGGCCAGCTTTTAAACGGATAGTTCGACAATTGTTGCTATGTTCAACTATCGAGTCTTGCTCCAGACTCACTTTGCGGGTAAACATATCAACTTGCCATCCCAGCTGCGCTAGTGCTTCACCCACATTACGCACATAAACATTTTGTCCCCCAGCTTCTTCTTTCCCTATCTCAATCGCTGGGTCTCCGTGGACGGAAATCAAGGCGATACGTTTTTCGGTGGTAGAGTTCATAGTTTGTGTGTTGCTGATTTTAACAAAGTTTTAGATTGTTCCAAGCACGTGTATAGCACACTTTCCTGAATTGTTTAGGAACTTTGATTATTATTGATTTTAATTTACTATGTCTAATTTTTTTTAACATCCTCTGTCAGATAGGTTAAAAACAAACATTTAGTTTCTTTAGATATAGGAAATTGTTATATCTATATCTCATCCTTTTGATAGATAAAGATTAGATTTTTTTATTCATGTCTAGCTCTAGTTTCATAAATATGGCAATTTTAATTTGCTAGAGACTCATATCTCTGGCTTGGGCGAGGATATATCTGGTAAATAGGGGGTTTAACCCCCTAACATATCTTGGAGTAGGAAGTCAGAAGACTTGAAAAAGAATTCAGAATTCAGAATTCAGGATTCAGCAATCTTGACGCGACGCTATCTGCTTTTTCGTTCAAAATACCTTTCTTGTATTCTGGCGACTGACGCCTTTATTCTGTTTTGATAAAAATATATATATTTAGCTTATATTCTCTAAAAGAAATCTAAATTCTGTTTTTACGCAATTATACTGATTTTGCTTCAAACTAATAAATATAGTCACCACCAATTTTCAAACGGAGAAGATTAATATATGAGTTTGATAGATGGTATATTTCTGACAATATTAAATACTGTTGCCTGTCTAGCACTGCCTAAGCTGGTATCTGTAATTCTGCCTGTCAAAAACCAAAACACTCAGTCTTCCAAGTCTGCTATGACATAACAAGATTCTAACTCGGAAATTCCCAGTTTTTCTTAATGTAAACTGACGAGTTATAGATATCGCCTTGATGAGGAGAAAACTTAGTTATTGGTGCAAGGCGATATCTGAACAATTTATTATACAGATTGTGTTTTGGGAAAAGAATAAAAGCTGTTTTTCCATTCAACCTAAAATTTATACAGGAAAAAACTGGTTTATAGTACAGCTAAAACCAGGCAATAGCCCAGAAATGATATTATCATTACTAAATAAAGTTGCTACCAAATTCAGTTGACTTTGTTCGCGCCGATAGACCTCTAGTTTACGCGATCGCCAATCAGCAATCCAATATTCTTTTACTCCTCTGGAAGAATAAAGTTTAAGTTTAGCTTCCTTATCCCGCCTTTCGTCTGACTTACTTTCAGACAAGACTTCGACTACTAAATCTGGTGCGCCAGTAAAATGTCCCGCTTCATCCAATGTTAGCGCCAAAGTTTCTTTAGTAGCCCAAACTACATCGGGAATCACATTATCTGATTCTGAAAACAAAACGCCGGGATTGATTACAGCTTCTCCTAAACCAGTAGAATCTGACCAAATGTTAAGCTGTTGGAAAATTCTGCCACAAGTTTGCTGATGTTTAAAGTGAGGTGCCCTAGTCATAAATAATTCTCCATCAACTATCTCGTAGCGCGTCCCTTCATTTTCTGCAAATAGTTCCACATCATGAATTGTCCAGCGTACTCCTGTATTAAGCATCTGACTCATTGGCTAACTCCTTTCATCTTGTTTTTGTATTTTAATCATAAAAGGATGTTTGAAAATTCACAGAGTATACTCAACAGGGCTATTTTTTTCTAGACATAAACCGCCCAGAAAGGCTTACACATCCATATATTTGAGATTAGAAAAAGACTTGGAGGTTAAATCATGCCTTGGGAAATAACTGCTGAGGAGTTGCTGGTTCGGTATGCTGATGGAGAGCGAAACTTCGCTGGGATTGAGTTGATTCAATCCGAGGGTGTTCCCCTTGACAGTTCGATTGACCTCGAAGGCGCTATTTTGAGAGATATCAACTTGCGCGGAGCCTATTTGAGACAAGCCGATCTGTGTAGAGCTGATTTGACTGGAGCCGATTTGTTTGGTGTTTCCTTGGAAGGCGCTTGGTTGAAACGTGCTATTGTCAGGGATGCTAATTTATATTCCGCCAACTTGTCTTGGTGCGACTTGACTGAAGCCGATTTGAGGGGAACCGAGTTAAATCATATAAATGCTAGTCGTGCTACCTTCTGTGGAGCTAACATCGGTGGTTTTTCTTACGCCATTTTGGCTCATGCTAACTTTCGTTCGGCTGATGTCTCTGAGATCAATATTTGTAGATTCGGTAATTTAATTTGGGAAACCACTATGCCCAATGGTACTATTAAAAGCGGCCCTTTTTTCGGGGAGTTTTAGTTCATCTCCAATTGCAGCCATGACGGGTGCATTCGCAACAAAATAAGAGGATATTTGTAAAGTCTCAATTAATAGCCCTAGCGATTAGAAATCGCGGCTATACAGACAAAACCCACCTCCGTGAGTTTAAAATCTTGATTTTTTCTTAGTCCACGGAGGTGGACTTTGCTTGTGTAGCCGCGAATTCTATTCGCCCAATACTTTGAAAACATCGTCTAAAATTTAATTATCACTTGCGATTTTCACGCCGCCACTTACTCCGTACTAAGCGAATTTCATCAAAAGTGTAGCTTTCACCTAATTGTTCTTTGATGGGAGTGAGGGAAATGTCACCGAGTACTTCTAAAACCTGCCAAATTTTTTGTTGATGTTCTAAAGGTACTAATTGATTTAAATCAACTGGCTGATTTTTTTCAATTAGTTTTTCTAAATGATTGCTAATTGTTGCCGGACTAAGATTGCGTTTTTGGGCAATTTGAGCAATATTTAAACCTTGTTGATGCAATTGTAATGTCTGTAATTCTGTGTAAGAAGCTGAGTTGCTAGAGGGTACATAATTATTATTAGCCGATTTATTTTGCAAACCTTTTTCTTGGCGGTAGGCGCGAATTTCTGTAAGAAATTTTTCACCATATTGAGCGAGTTTGTGACTACCTACACCAGAAAGTTTGGCAAATTCAGCTAAGTTTTGGGGTTGCACCTGTACCATCAATTTTAAAGTGGAATCGTGGAAGATGACGTAAGGTGGTACAGATTGCTCATCAGCTAATTGTTTACGTAGCGATCGCAACTTCTGTAATAATATTTCTGCAACTTCTGCTTTTTCACTCTCCGGTTCCCAGGTAATCTTTTGCACCGTGGTTACAGCTAGCGAAACTGGGCGTTGTTTTCGCATTACTTGCCAACTTAAGGCATTTAGTTTTAAAACTGAGTAACCATCGCTAGTTTGTTCTATTAACCCTTGATGTAAAAGCGATCGCCCCAACATTCGCCATTCATCTACAGTTCTATCTTTACCAATACCATAGGTAGAAAGTTTATCGTGTTCGTACTGGATAATTTTGTCTTTTTTTGCCCCTCGCAACACATCAATTATGTGTAGCATTCCAAACCTTTCTTTGCAACGCGCCACACAAGATAAAAACTTCATAGCTTCAATTGTCCAATCTTGCACGGGTTTGGGGTGACGACAATTGTCACAGTTACCGCAATTCCCAGGAAACCTTTCGCCAAAATAACCCAGTTGAATTGTTCGCCGACAATCAGTGCCTTCAGCGTAATCGATCATCTGCCGCAGTTGTTGTTTAGCAATCAATTGTTCTTGAGGATCGGCTTTTTGATCGATACTCCATTCAATTGTTTTAACATCACCAAAGCTGAAAAATATTGAACATCGAGATGGTTCTCCGTCTCTACCGGCTCTACCCGATTCTTGGTAATAACTTTCTATATTTCTGGGCAGGTCAAAATGAACTACCAACCGGACATCGGGTTTATTAATTCCCATCCCAAAGGCGATTGTTGCCACTATTACCCGGACATCATCTCGAATAAATCGCGTTTGATTGCTACTACGTTCTTCATCACTTAATCCAGCGTGATAAGGCAAAGCAATAACTTTATCATTTTGTAGTTTAAAAGTTAATTCATCAACTTTTTTTCGAGTTAAAGAATAAATAATTATCGAACCTTCAGTTTCTCGAATTAGTTCTAATAATTCAGCGTAAGCATATTTAGTTTTAGGACGAACTTCGTAATAAAGATTTTCACGGTTAAAACTGGCAAGATGGATGCTTGGTTGCTTCAGACCTAATTGTTGAATAATATCACTACGGACGCGATCGGTTGCTGTGGCGGTGAGAGCGATTGTAGGCACATCAGGATAGCGTTTTCGCAGAGATTTCAACTGGCGATATTCTGGACGAAAATCATGTCCCCATTCCGAAACACAGTGCGCTTCATCAATAGCAAAGCTAGAAATACCGATTTTTTCTTTAACTAAATCGATAAACGGGAGAAACCTTTCACTGAGGAGACGTTCCGGGGCGACGTAGAGTAATTTTACTTTACCGCTGAGGATGGCTTCTTCGCGCGATCGCACTTGGTAAGCGTTCAAACTGCTATTGAGAAATGTCGCATTAATATTATTATTTCGCAGTGCTTCTACTTGGTCTTGCATCAAAGCAATTAACGGCGACACCACCACCGTTAGCCCATTTTTTAACAATGCTGGTAGCTGAAAACACAAAGATTTCCCTCCACCAGTCGGCATCACCACCATTAAATCTCGATTTTGCAGCGCATCTTCGATAATTTGCCGTTGTCCGGGGCGGAATTGGTCATAACCGAAGTGATATTTTAGCGCTTGTTCGAGATGAGGATACTGAAGCATAGCGATCGCTTTTTCGGGGCCGTTCTGCGTGGGTAGTTATTAAAGATATCAGGATTTTAACTCACATCATCGGCAGCTTCGATCGGACTGCGTTTCTGTTGGCGATGTCTACGATGGTCACTGAGCCAAGTCGAAGTGCGGGCTATTCGGCGTCGCACTAAATCAATCATCATACATGAGCAATCGCTTGACTTTAAAGACTGCCGCTACAATATTAGCGATCGCACTTGTATTGAGCTAATAAACATCGTCATAAGTAAGTCAGCATTACGACGAGAAATTTTCGGAAAGCTGTTTGAAATTTGCTCGTGATAACTAACCTATACATTGGCTACACTTGGGTTATTGAGAGTTTTTTTAACGCTCCTTATTCTGAGGTTTCCCTAGCAGCTCTTGACTTTGGACAGTGAGGAAATTGCAGGGTTGTAGTAATATCGGTGCATTTTAGCTGTGATTCTAAAGCATCAATCTTTCGTAAAAGCGATACTCCCCACACTATAGAAATCACTAATTTGATGGTCATCCCCACGAGCAAAAGTGTTACTATTGTGGCATTTTTCTTTTGTTGAGCCAGCCTTTTTTGTTGTTCTGCAAGTCGTGCTTCTACTTCTTGAGCGCGTTCAGCTTCTAAAGCCTGCTGTACTTCTCGCCGATCTAATTCTTCACTAGCAGCTAAAAATCGATAATCTAAGTTGCTCAAGCTTTTACAATTTGCCCAAGTTTGGCCATCTATCAAGGCTTGTCCGCGTAATAGGCGAGATTTATCTTTTTCCTCTGAGGCTATCCATGCATTGAAGTTTTCGTAGTAGGGACGCAAGTAAGCTAGTTTTTTCCCAACCCATTCTAAATTGAAAACTTCTTGATAAATTCGATTTTTTATTTGGAGAAAACCTTGTTTTTTGATTACCAAACCAGATAGCAAAAGTTCTACCTGTTCTCGACTATCATCGGCTGGTACTTTCACTCCTTGAAGGATTTGTTGATAAATTCCTAGCAATCTGGCAGCATATTTTTCGTTTCTGAGGATGCGATCGCGAATAGTTCGCAAATGCTCCGGTTCATCTTGTGATTCCCATTTCTCGATGACGTGCGATCGCACCACATTTTCTATCCAAAATTCTTCTGTACCAGGGGGAATTTTTAGCTTTCTACCTAGATCGTCTTGAGATAAACTCACAAGTAGCCGACACAGCTTTTGAGTAAGAAATGGTTGTCCTTGTGTCCAAGCTAATACTTCTTTCAAAACTTTCTGAGGGTGATTGTCTTTAATATCTAATCCCAAAGATAGTGGTTGAGCTTCTTCAAAGGTAAAACCATTGACTTCTATAGTTTTACCAAGATTAAACGGGGTAGTATTATTTCCATATATAAATAAGTCTGAAGGTGTCGCAACCCCAAAAATTGCAAATGTTATTCGATGATACTCTGGATTAATTGCTCGTTGGTTATAACAGAATCGAATCATGTTAAAAAAGTCATCAACAGAGAAATTGAGATTGAGTATACTATCAATTTCGTCAATAAAAATAAATAGCCTTTCGTTGGGAAACTGAGCTAATAAAACTTCCGAAATAAACCGACTGATTTTCTGAACTAAACAAAGATCGTTTTGTTCTTGCCACCAAGTTTTTAAATTAACTTTTCCTAACAGTTTAAAACTCAACCATAAGTCACCGACAACTCCTTTATACCATTGCTCTGGAGTTATATTTTCACAACCAATATTAGTCATGTCAACGGTGGCACATCTAAAGCCCTCTTTTTGCAAGCGGTGCTTTGTTTTTACCATAAGTGAAGATTTACCCATTTGTCTACAGCTTAGGATGTGGCAAAATTCACCCTGTTTCAAAGCTTCGTAAAGTTCCACATCTGCTCTGCGCTCTACATAGCTAGGAGCATCATTAGTGAGAGTACCACCAACTTGATATCGATAATTTTTCATTTAATTTATTTTTAATTTTAAGTTTTTTCTATATCTCAATCAACACATTTGTATTGTAACAGTTAATAAAATCCTGATAATATCAATGAGTAATTAGGTTCGTAATCAGAACTTTAGTCTTTACTATTAACACTCAAAACTAGCTGGTAAATTATCAATAAATATTACCATTATTTTGCTTTCCAAACTGTTGGCTAAAATAAAGACGATATAACTCACATATGGTACTAGCTTGATTGCCGTTTAGTTGAACCAAACCCATGCTTTCTAGTTTATAAGCAGCGATCGCGTTTAACTCTACTTTTTCATCTGTGGCAATTACCTGTTCCATAGCTGACATTAATTCTGGTTCTTCTTGCAGTAGTGTCAATAGTTCTCGTAAATGCTGACCGTAAATTCCTACTGGTGTAGATGCAGTTTTTAATAATACCTCTAGCGTCATTCCTGCCTGACATAAATGATAAAATGCAAGGCTCACCAGATAGGGATGTCCTCCTACCATTGCTTGTAGGGGTGCAAGGCGTTTTGCCCCTTCCGAGTTTCCTGCCCAATCTAGTCCGTAACGTAATGCTAAACTCTGTACTTGTTTAAGGGTAAATGGTGGCAGCGTAATTGTTATGCCGACATTGAAAGGCGATTGGTTAAGCTTAAGCGGAATATAAATTTCTGTGGTGTAAACCACTACCATCCGTAGTTTTTGCCAAGTCCGATCTTGCTTTGCTTGTTCATGCCAAAATCGCAGCATTGGCAGAAAGTCTTGGGCAATATTAGGATGTTCAAAAATCCGATGAACTTCATTCAAAGCCAAAATTAAAGGATTATCATTAATGTATTGCAACAGATAAGCTTCAAAATAGATTTTGCAGCTTACCTTACTGCCCATTTCTATATCCCAAAAATCATCTACACAAGGAAGGAGATTTAACTGCCTACTGACATTTACACAAAACCAACGCAAAAATTTATCCAGAGAAACAAAAACATCTCGGTCAGCTTCTTGAAAGTCTAAATAAACAGTTTGATAATCTTGCTCTTTAGCATAAGCAATCATCCGATTGAGTAGAGAACTTTTTCCCATCTTTCTAGGTGCTTTGAGCCGGATTAAGCAACCAGGTTGTAAAACCTCATTACAAACAAGTTCTTCTAGGGAAGGGCGATTGATGTAAAAAGGAGAATTTAGTGCTACAGGGCCGCTAGGAAATTCTATCTTGCTTGCTGAAAAAGAGTCTGGAGAAATTATTTCTAAACTAGATTCTTCACTAAACTTTTCTTGGATCTGATTTTTTTGATTATCTATCTCGTCTTGCAAGTGTTTCTTCAAAGCTAAATGTAAATTTTTTTTCGTTATTCTTTCCCCAAGTGCGCTCGAAAGGTCTTGCCACAACTCAGAACCAATTTCCTTGATATAATTGTTGCCGTAGCCTGATACCTCTGCCATCTCACCATAAGTTTTACCCAACCACGATTGATAAAGCACAAACCACTGAATTGGATCGAGAGGCTTGTCTTGGAGAATTTTTTTTACAGATTGTAGAAGCTTATCCACAAAAAAGAAATTGTTAAACAGCTAGGCAATTGACTTATACTTTTCAGCCTAGTAGTAATATACATCTGAAATATATCTGAAGAAAAAATATTTAAAAACAAAAAAAGTTGATATTGCATTCGTCAGTAGTATACCAAAAATGTGATTGTAATTACTTTTTTGAAGGTTTTTTGTATAGAGGTTAAGTCGGGAAGCACGATAAAACCAATGTATGTTTAGTTTTGTAAAAACGGTGAAATAACGAATTTGTAAAGTATGTGCTGTATTTACATTTCGTAAAATACTTAGGGCTTTTCTCGCCCACTTACTTAGCCCTCTTCCATCACTCTTGGAGAAAGCAATTGCTGCAAGGCTTACGAACCTCACTTTCCAGGTTTTGGCTACATTTACATTTGTGAATTTATATTAGAAAATAAAGCCTCAAACCTTGATTTAGTCATAGTTTCACTTTTTTGCTTCGATTATTGTTTTCACCAGAGTGATGGAAAGGCGTTGGTTTAGCCTAAATACAGCCCTGAAAAACCTGGTGACAACGATGGCTCGCTGGTATGAGATTCTAGAGACAGTCAATGGGAGCTAAACAGAATGGAACAACATCAAAAGCCAACGGTTGTAATTACGGGTGCCTCTTCAGGGGTGGGTTTGTATGCTGCAAAAGCTCTTGCTGAAAGGGGATGGTATGTGGTATTAGCGTGTCGGGATTTAGCGAAGGCACAAAAAGCTGCTCAAGATGTGGAAATCCCCTACAACAGTTATACCAGCATACATATTGACCTTGGCTCCTTGGAAAGTGTTCGACAATTTGTGAAGAACTTCCGAGCCACTGGCAAATCTCTAGACGCTTTGGTGTGCAATGCTGCAATTTATATGCCCTTAATCAAAGAGCCGTTACGCAGTCCAGAAGGTTACGAGTTAACTGTCACTACAAATCATCTAGGGCATTTCCTATTGTGCAACCTGATGATAGAGGATCTGAAGAAATCATCTTTAGAGCCAAGGCTGGTAATTTTAGGAACAGTTACGCACAATCCAGACGAACTAGGTGGAAAGATTCCACCACGTCCCGATTTAGGCGATTTGCAAGGCTTTGCAGAAGGATTTAAAGAGCCAATATCGATGATTGATGGCAAAAAATTTGAACCAGTTAAAGCTTACAAAGACAGCAAGGTTTGCAACGTGCTGACTATGCGGGAACTGCACGAGCGCTATCACCAGTCAACCGGTATCATCTTCAGTTCTCTTTATCCGGGATGTGTTGCAGAAACGCCGTTATTTAGAAACCACTATCCCCTGTTTCAGAAAATCTTCCCCTTGTTCCAGAAGTACATCACTGGGGGATATGTGTCTCAAGAGTTAGCGGGAGAACGAGTTGCTGCCGTGGTTGCCGATCCTGAGTATAATCAATCCGGTGTTTATTGGAGTTGGGGAAATCGCCAGAAGAAAGATGGCAAGTCTTTTGTGCAAAAAGTCTCTCCTCAAGCCCGCGATGACGAAAAAGGCGATCGCGTATGGGAACTAAGCGCCAAGTTGGTTGGAATTGCGTGACGGAACAAAGATGTTAATTGTAAAGTGATGCAAAAAATTATCTAAACATTTCTGATGGAAACTGCCATGTCTTCTCTTAAGGCGCATTCCAAAACTCTATATGAAACTGATTACTTGCAATGGCTAGAAACGACTGTAGAAAAATTGCAAAATCAGGATTACGCAAACGTTGAATGGGAGTTTCACTTTCAAGTTATACCTCTCCATTTCCTATCACCTTGACTTAATACATGAAAAATATGTATGATTGCGATCGCATAGAAGGGGAGTAGCTGCTGGCATAAAAACATAAAAGCCAGTACATCTGAATCAACATACTGGCGATGAGCCTGGTTCAGATGGCAAATAATCAATATTTGAAAGCGAGACCTTCACTAAGTTCACACCGAAAAGTGTAAACTTGGTGAGGTCTTTTGGTTCTCATCAAGCTTCACATCGGTAAACGATTCTTCAGGAGCTTGAGAGAGTGTTAACAGCTTTTACCGCAGGTTTATTACTAATTACAGTTTCAGAACTAGGCGATAAAACATTTTTTATTGCTGTAATTTTGGCAATGCACCACCCGCGGCGGCTGGTATTTACAGGTGTGACAGCTGCTTTAGCGGCGATGACAATCCTTTCGGTGATATTTGGACAAGCAGTATCTTTGTTGCCAAAAGTTTATATTCATTACGCCGAAATAGCTTTATTTATTGCCTTCGGTATCAAGCTGTTGTATGACGCTAGTAAGATGTCCAATGCTGCTTGTGATACAGAAGTTGTACAAGAAGCTGAAACTGCGGTAAAACAAGCAGATTTGCAGTTACCAAAGCAAAAGACTGGTTTGGCAATTATCATAGAAGCCTTTATGTTGACATTTATGGCAGAGTGGGGCGATCGCACCCAAATTGCCACCATTGCCCTAGCCGCAGGCAATAACCCCATCGGAGTGGCAATAGGTGCAATTTTAGGACATGCCATTTGTGCTGCGATCGCAGTTATCGGCGGCAAAATGATTGCCGGACGCATTTCTGAGCGTCAACTCACCCTGATTGGCGGATGCCTGTTTTTAGTATTTGGTATTGTTGCTGCCATTGAAGGAGCGTGAGGGGAAGAGGCAGGGGAGAAATCAATTAAAAATTCAAAATTCAAAATTCAAAATTCAAAATTCAAAAATTGTAGAACTTCTGCCTCCTGCCTTCTCTTTCCCAATGCCCAATGCCCAATGCCCAATGCCCAATTCCCAATTCCCAATACCCCATGCCCATTACTTAGGCGTACTTTCTGGTGAAGATGCGGGAGGGGTAGCAGAGTTAGGAATGGGAGAAACTGTTCCTGCCTTCTTAATTTCGTCTCTGTACTTAGCAGGTGCTAAAGCTGCGGCACTATCAAATAAAGGTTTTGCATCTGCATCTTTGCCCTGTTGTTTCAAGAGCATCGCTTTTGCCACGACGGGGCGAAAATCCTTGGGATCTTTCTTAATTGCCTGGTCATATACAGAGCTAGCTTGAGCGTAGCGTTTCTGGGAAGCATGAACAGAACCTAATAGCACCTGCACCGCTACTATATCTACACTTCCAGGCTGAATTGTATTTGCTTGGGCTGCATTAGATAGGGTTTCTTGCAACAAACCAATCGCTGCTTCGGGTCGTTGCTGACTGATCAATAAAGCCACCATTCCTTGCAAAGCCTTCAAATCACCTGGTTTCGTGGACAAAATCGAGCGATAAGCTTGAGCGGCTCCTTCGCGATCGCCAATTTGCTGTTTGGCTTGAGCTAGTAACACTGAATATTCTGACTGTTCGGGATTCAGTTTTGCTAGCTTTTCTAGAGGTTCAATAACAACTTGGATATCAGCTGGTTTAACCTCACTTTTATCTTTTTGACTCAGTAATTGCAGCCGCGCCTGTAACAGACCCTTAAGCGCAGTTTGATTTTCTGGTTCCCTTTGCAAAACCTGTTCATAACCTCGTGCTTCGTCTTCCAGTTTTGATTTTTGGTCAGCAGAGGACGAACTACCTCTGGTGCTAGCGGTATTCTGACTTGAGGGTGGCGTATTATTAAATGCTCCAATTATGGGAATCACCGAAACACCCACAAAAGCAAGAATTGCCACCGCTAAGACGACTTGAACTATCCAACGATTGCGCGGTTGAGACACGGTTTTGTCTTTCTCCTAAATTTTAATGACATTATCATTTACACAAATCGTAAAGTTAAAAATTTTCAAAACTTTGCGGAATACCGCCAATTGCCTGTGAATTTTATAACAATTAACTATCCACACTGCTAAAGTAAGTGATGACTTTAGGAGGAGCCGTCAGAATTGTAGCTATGATATGCTTCCGAAACTAGTGTAAAGCCGCTAAATTAGACATTTAGTGTTTATACATTAAATTTAGCGCCTTTAGGATTGTATAGAGTACCCTAGTGTGATTTTGTGAAAAGCCAATATACTTTCATCAGTCGCACAAATGCTCTTTCCAGCTGCCTTTGTAAAATCCCACAATGGGATGTGTCTGTGCCGCAAGGAGTTTTTATGAATTCCGACCTGATGCCGTTGCCTGAATCTTCTAATTCTTCTGCCTCTAACCAGGGCCCAACTAACGTAGAGGCAGGCGCTAATGTTCGCATAGCAGCCCAGTCCTCTAAACAAGTTGACAATTTGCCTGTCAACACCAGCGAGACTGACTCAAATGGGAACTTGATTAATCGCCAGCAACCGATTCCACCTCCCAGCGAACCGATGCAGTATCGAGCGATCGGCTTAGTCCGGGGTCGCTATCATGCTAGCAGCGAACAATTTACTCAAGGTACGCTGCTGACCGCAGATGGTGTAGAACTCAATGCCGTCCTCCTAGGCCGGATTATGAGCTTAGTCAAGAATCATCTAGACTTAGAAAAAGAACACTTGTGGGTAGTATATCCACGTACTAGACAAGAAAATGATACGTTGCACATCCAAATCGTCGGAGTTTGGGAGCCAGAAAATCTGGCTAAAAGCTCAACAGATGAGGACGAATCGGATTTGGAGTTGCAATTACAGACACTCGATGATGGCTTATCCGAGAACTCTGAACTAAATACAACTGCCCCCAGACCTTCATCACAAGTTACTGATGGTGGTTTTTCTGTTCGTGGTGAAGTAGTATACCAATCTTTTGATGCTAAAAGCTTGGTAGTCAAAATTAGGCAGGCTCCACGTAAATCAACTGACAAACCCAAATATTTTAAGTTGAAATTGAGGGGTGTGCTAACTACCAAAGCAGTGGGAAAATTCTGGGACTTCCAAGCCAAGCGGGAAGCAGACGTTTTAGTAGTAGAAAAAGCTGAGGCGATCGCTGATTTACCCAAAAAACGCAAACCACCATTTAAAGGTGGGCCTCGTGCTGGCATTGGTGGTGCTGGTGGTAGAAAACCATTCCCCCCCAGACGCACTGGCGAAACCCCTCGTCCCATCAAAAAAACAAGTACAGGCGGCGACCCTTCAGTAGTGTCAAAACCTATACCAAGAACACCTGTTCCTAAACCCATCAAGCGACCGAAACCGACTCAAGAGTAGGGAATGGGGCATGGGGCATTGGGCATGGGGCATGGGGCATTGGGAAAGAGGAGGCAGGAGGCAGAAGTTCTACAATGTTTGAATTTTGAATTTTGAATTTTGAATTGATTTCTCCCCTGCTCCCTGCTCCCCACGATCTAAAAATCCGTCCGCCGGTCTTGGGGTAGAAAAGATCGCTCCATCGGAATTGGAGAAACTGGTTCTGTCAGGGTAAACGTCCCTGCTTCGATCCACTTTTTCAACTCTAAGGCGACTTGCCTAGAAAAAAACAAACTCGCTAAGGGGGCAGAGCGTACTGCTTTGCCCTCTATGGCGATCCACCCAGATTTGAGTTGGGCGTAACTCACCAAACCAAACGTGGGACGGACGCGCCGGGGAATGGAAAAATCTACTATTGGGGCTACTAAGTCTCGATCTTGGACGGCGCAGTGTTCAATTACTTGTTCATTTAATACAGGTAGTGGTACCCCAACCCCTAACATTAATGAGGGGCCATAACTTTTGAAGTAACACCCCCGCACCCAGTGAGCATCCATTTGTTTGGCATCACCAATTAAAGCTAAAGTGGCGGAAGGCCCGATCGGTGTACGATTAGCTAAACGCTTTTGTAAGGGAAAGTGCTGAGTGCCTTCCCAGGCGACATAGCCAATACCGCCGCCTAAAAAAATTCGAGTACCTATACCAACGAGTTGCAAATCGGGGTCGTTGAGTAAGGGGGAAATCGCACCGGGGTTAGAATAAACAGCATTTCCCAAACGCGGTTGTAAAGGGCCGAGATAGGTGAAGAGGGGGCGATCGCCACCATTTACACCAACAATAAAATTTTGATAGAGATTGCGCGGATTGAATAAATAAAACTGATTAATTGTGTCACTGGTAATTGTAGTTTCAAAATTTGCTCTGGGGTAACAATCCGTTACTTGTCCTTGCGCTTTCACGTGTATAGATTTACCAGCAATCAAATCTTCGATTACATGACCACCACCACGTTCTCGCACTTCTTCCCCATCCGTCGTCTCCACAGCGCAACTCGCACCCAAATATAAATCTACTGCCCCAAAACCAGAATATGCTGGCACGCCATCTAACCAACAACGCCGAATTTTTATTGGGGGATCGGTATGTCCCATATTGATAATTGCACCACTTGATTCCATTGGCTCAAAAGTACCAGTGGTAATTACATCGACTTCTTTAGCAGCTTTAGTAACACCGATTTCTACAACTCGTGCTTTTAATTCTTCAGTTGTCAACACCACTGCACGTTGGCGCTTAATTTTTTCGTTAATTTCTGCAATTGTTCGCATCTTCTCAGTGCTTGCGCTTCCTGCTGAATGGTGAATAGGGAGAAACACGATTAATCGCGTCTGTAACTAGGGAGTAGGGAAAAAAAATTTTCATTGCTCTTTGTGAGCGCAGACGATCGAGGCTTTTGAATAATTTGATCTCCAAATAGCGATCGCCAATCTCTGCGCGACAGCTTAACACCTCGAATAAGGATAAAATTCCAAAAAAGAATTCAAGGATTGCAAAATTAAAATGATATATTTTTTGGGGCAAACAATTTGCCTGTATCCAAAATATTTTTTATCCTACGTAAAATTACCATAAACGAAGCCTTGCATTATTAATCAAATGTATGTATGGTTGGGATTAAGTGGACTTACTAGACTTAAATAATTTTACGTCAACCGAAAGAAACATTTGACCCGATAATGAATTGAGTAAGAGACAATGACTACTTCAGAATTAGCTAATATTGAGCAAAGAAACCAAAATAAGATTTCCGATAGGATTGAAAATTTATCCTCTCCATTAGATGAAAAAAAGTTGTTCAACCTGAAGGTGATAGAGTATTTATTACTTGCAGCTTTTGTCTCTGCTGGACTCTTTATTATTTTTCTTTCAGATGATAAAATAATCGTAATTTCTGGGGCAGTATCTCTAACTTTTTTATTTTTTTTGTTGCTCATCAATAGACAAGTATATCAAAACTATAAGCAGGCCGCTTCTAAATCTGAACTCACCAAAAAAGCTGAACTCTATAGTTATTTATTGACCAATCCTAATTCTTGGGATAAAGATACGCTGACTCTGACAAGAGGGAAGGCTTTACAATACAGCCAAGACTTAATTGACGATTATAAAAGAGTTAGGGGTGTATCAAGAAACCTTTACTATAGTTTGCAAATTGCGACAGTGATCTTATCAGGAGTCACACCGATTTTAGTTCTGGTAGATAAATTAGAAGCAGGACAAGCTTGGCTGAAGTGGCTCCCTGTGCTTTGCCCAGCTATTGCTTCTATAGTTGCTAGTATAGTTACCTCTTTTCCTTTTCAGAAGAATTCGCTTGCTGCTAATACAGCCGTTGAATTATTAGAAGCGGAACAAGAGAAATTTATATTGGGCGTGACTCCACCTTATCGTTGTTATGATTTATCTGACGAAACCCAACAGCAACAAAAGGCAAGTCAGGCATTAGAATATTTTATTGTTCAAGTGAACAATATTCATCTCAACCAATTGCAACAAACTAGTGAGACTCAATCAGAGAAGACAGAATCAGCTTCATCTAATGAGTCAAACAAAGCAGAAGCAGAAGCAGAGGTAAAAAATCAGAACAAACAATAGCTGATTAGCTAATTGTGTTTATGCTCATGGTTATTCTTTCAAAGAGGATTTATTCAGACTTCATATAACTCATGTCATTGAGTTAAGGCAAGAGAGGCGATGAATCGCCGTCTCTACAATAATTAGTCTTTCGTCTTGACGGCGATTTCTAGCATCTTCTCGATCTAAAATTTTCATCAAAAAACCTTAACCGAACCCTATTGCCGCATTGAAAGTCAAGTGACTAATCTTATTTTTTCAAGATATCATCATCAATCGAGGGGTTCTCATTTATATCTGGATTTTCAGCCGTCCAATTATCATCTGTTCTAGGAGATTCAGAAACTATTACAAACTCAGTCTCTTTTTTGTGATTATTTCCCCATTCATCTAAAACATCTTTAATTAATACCTCTTGCAACCAAATCTTAGCGACAACAGTCAGGGGTAGGGCTAGAAATAATCCTAAAAAGCCAAAGAAAGTGACGAAAAATAGCTGGGCAATTAAGGTTATAGCTGGCAGCAATGAGACTTGATGCGCCATGACAACAGGCGTAATGAAATTACTCTCAATCTGTTGAATAATAAAGTAGAGAATCAAGACAGCGATCGCTTTCCAAGGTTCATCTAAGAAGGCGATCGCCATTGCTGGGATTACACTCATGGTTGGCCCTAGATTGGGAATCAAGTTAAAAAATCCCGCTAAAACCGCTAAAGCAAGTGCTGCCTTGACATGCAAAATTGATAAGCCAATCAGACTCATCACGCCTACTACAAAGATGGCAATGAAAGCGCCTGTAATCCATCCCTCCAAAGAAACTTCACACTTATCTAAAATTCCATCTACCCGCCGCCGATAAAATGAGGGGAAAAGCCGTACAAACACTTTGCGGTAAGCCACAGGGTCGGCTAACATCATTCCTGTTAAAACCAACACTAGCAAAATCTTGAGGACGACTTCTAAAGAACCAGATACAAAAGCAAAGGAGTTTCCCAGTAACCGATTGACGAAGGGCTGTACTTGTTGGATGAGACTATTGATATCTGGGATGTAAGGAACTAACTGGTCAGGAATACGAGTTCTCAGGGCATCAAGCCAACTATTAAAGCGTCCAAACCCTTTAGGAACTTGATAGGTTAGTTCTTGAAACTGCTGGGCAAATGGCGGCACAATTAGCCAGAAAAAACCCACGACACCTGCAAAAAAGATAGCTACTGCTAGGAGGACGGCGAATCCGCGCCTTATCCCAAAGCTTTGGAAGCGTTTCGCTAGCCGATTTAAGGTGGTGGCTAACACAACTGCGGCAAACATCAGCAAAAGCACTTCCCGAATTTGCCACAAGATGTATAAAGAAAGAACTATGGCGATTAAGCCGATCCATTGACCTAGGTTCACAGGCTAACTCCTAACCGTTGCCAAGATGCAATTTTATTGTAATTAAGCTAGGTTAGCTGATTTTAGGAACTTGTGCGTAAAACTATTGAGTTAATTTTGTTTTTCTGCTTGAAATCGCCACAGTAGAGCGATCGCTACGATCGCAATCGGCAAGAATACTATAATCAGCGCGTTGGTTGCTGTCGCCGGAATTGGTAGACTTGGCCCTGCATACTTAATCAATACTGATAACAAAGCTGAGAGTAAAAGCAGTTTTAGAATTAATCCTAGTTGATTTTCCATAAAAGTACGGCAATACAGATTTTTGTGGTACATACAAATTTGGGCTGTACCGTGTAGTTTCTAGAATAAACCCACAGATACAATCCTTGTAGTTTTCACAAAAATATAATTTCTAGTACCTGTCAGGAGCAAAGGATGTAAGGCCGCGATCGCTATTACACTTTGTTAGTGCTGCCTGAACCTCAGACAGCACATTCTACACTCTTAAAGCTTTACATAAAGTAACCAAAGCAGCCTTTGAGTCATTTAAATCAAGCACAAAGCAATGCAGAGTTTTAACAAACTTTATTTGCTCTGAACTGCCTCAATTCTATATTTAGTTTTAATCAACTCAGACAGTTGTATCAAAAGTTTTTTCGCTCTAGCTTGAATATATTTAGGATTTTTCGGTACACGTTTAGCTATATATCTTAATAAAGCAATCTGATAGCCAAACTTATATTGAATTGCGGAAAATATATTAGACTTGACCTGGTGGGCTGCATCTTTATCTAAGTTTTTTAACTTTGTTACTTCACGATGATATACGGGATGCTCTCCCCAAACGCAGGCAAAGTGTACAAGAGCCGGAGACACTACCTGATTGTATTTTTGAAAAGTAGATTTACCTTTAATAGCATCTATATTAAAAGAACCACGAAGACCGATAGGTGTTCGCATCATCTGACCTTTATCCTCAAACATACTTTGATTATGTAGCATCATAGCTAGACCAAAAATACGTTCATCATTAGGGCCATCACCACGAAATTCACTAATACCTAGCTTTTGCCAATCCCTTGCCAATTCTAGTGCTGTTTCAAAAAATGCCTTAGCAGTATCGTTTTTTTCAAAATAATAGAGACCTCCATTAAATCTAGGTAATTTTGTCAGATTAAATCGTTTGAGTGTGTTATCTACATCAACGAATGTATCTTTATCACCTGCTTGAAGATATACATTACCTGCCACACTAAAACTTCTGCCTTTAAAATCATCAAAAATGAAATTAATATCCCTTACTGCTATGCAATCACTATCAATACAAAGTGTGTATTTAAATGGAGAATAATCATAAAGATGAAACTTTTGTTGTACGTTAGAACCGTATTCTTTTCTCAGATTTATAACGCAATCATAAAGCTCTAGCAAATCTTTATCATCTTCGCGATCGGTAACAATAGCACGCGGAATATTTGGTGAATGAAGACGTAGAGAACGTGCTAATGACTTTGCCATTTCTATATAATAAGATGCTCCGTAAGCATAGGTAATAATACCACGTTCTGAAATCAACATATTTTGATTAATTAATAGTATGTAAGCTTTAACTTTCTAATGGCATTCTAACTTACACTCCAAAATATAGATATCCACTAATATCAATCCAGCTTAAAATCTCTGTAAATTTTCCGTAAAGTAGAGTCTACAATACTTACGCAACTGGCATATTCTTTTCGGTTCGTAGTGAAGACTTTAGTCCTCAAAATAAGGGCTTTAGCCTTTACTACAAACTACAAATCCGATTTTTTTTGTGACACTTGCGTAAGTCCTAGTCTAAATTTTCTTTAAACCTGTTTAAGTATACCTGATTGCTTTTAAAAGAAAATTTTAAAGGTATAAATCGGTTAAAAACAGAAATTTATGCAGCAAAAAACAACACAGATAGCGGATAGTTGATAGCAGACACAACATGCCGCAACTCCTAGCGCTACGAGCAAAAAATGGCATCAGAGGGTCACGTCGCTTCTCTTATCTTTCAGAGACGCTAACGCAAACGAGACGCCAAGAGCGAACGAGCGTCAGGGGTGGATTTCCACTGTGCTGTACTAGTGGATTGTTCACCTATTAAGAGATAAGACTTCTTGGCATTTGTCGGTAAAAGGGGAAGGTGGGGCCCCCTCTGGGGATAAGGGGAGGGTGCGGTTCCAAGAAGGGGAAAAGGTTTTGTATTGTCCTCTTCCCCTATAACATGCACCCTTTTCCCCAAGAGTGCAAAAAGCACAAATGCCAAGAGGTTTATACTAAAAGCAGGTACATAGGCAAGAAAATATGGAATCCCTAACCTCTCGTATGCAGGCGGTACAATCGCCAATTATTCCTGTGGTTGGGGAACTGATTAAAAACTCTCCTGGAACCATCTCTTTAGGACAAGGTGTTGTTTCTTACAACCCACCACATGAAGCCATAGAATTTTTAGCCAAATTCTTAGCCGAACCTGCCAATAATTTATACAAATCAGTTGAGGGAATTCCCCCTCTACTGACAGCACTTACGGAAAAATTGCAAGCCTTCAACAAAATTGAAATCAACGGGAAAAACTGCATCGTTGTGACAGCAGGGAGCAATATGGGATTTATGAATGCCATTCTTGCTATAACTAACCCAGGCGATGAAATTATTCTGAATACCCCCTACTATTTCAACCACGAAATGGCGATCGCAATGGCTGGTTGTCGTGCAGTGTTAGTGGCGACAGATGAAAATTACCAACTATGCCCAGAAGCGATCGCTCAAGCAATTACTCCTAAAACACGGGCTGTGGTGACGATTTCACCAAATAATCCCACTGGAGTTGTCTATTCTGAAGCTGCATTGCGCCAAGTAAATCAAATTTGTGCTACTCACAGTATTTACCACATCAGCGATGAAGCTTATGAATACTTTACATATAACGGTGTAAAACACGTTTCACCTGGCTCATTTAGTAATAGCAGCGAATACACCATTTCTCTCTATAGTTTTTCTAAAGCATACGGTTTTGCGAGTTGGCGCATTGGCTACATGGTGATTCCTAAACACTTACTTGTCGCTGTTAAAAAAGTCCAAGATACAATTTTGATTTGTCCGCCAGTCATTTCTCAATATGCAGCTTTAGGGGCATTGCAGGCAAAAGAGGAATATTTGAAGAGTCATATAGGAGCTATAGCTCAAGTACGCCAACTAGTATTAGAGTCCCTTAATCGTCTACAAGGCTTATGTAGCATTATCCCTGCCAATGGCGCTTTCTATTTTTTCCTCAAAGTTCATACCCAGATGGATGCTTTTGAGTTAGTCAAACAACTGATCCAGGAACATAAAGTCGCAGTTATTCCAGGTACAACTTTTGGAATAGATGACGGATGCTATCTACGCGTTGCCTATGGGGCGCTGCAAAAAGAGACAGCAAAAGAAGGTATAGAAAGATTAGTACAAGGTTTGGAAACTATAGTTAGGAGTTAAAAGTCATCCATTCCTGCCCCCTGCCCCCTGCCTCCAATCCCAAATATAAAATTCAACAGATGCCAATTATTCATAAGTTAATTGAAATTGAAACTGAGCCAAAAATTAATATTCATAATATCACCCCACAAATTCAAGATTTTATTGCCTCAACATCAATTAAAAATGGACAAGCTTTAGTATTTTCTCGACACACTACAACAGCTTTATCTATCAATGAAAATGAAGTCAGATTATTAGAAGATATAAAAGTATTTTTGCAAAAAATCGCACCAGAATCAGACAGCTATTTGCATAATGACTTGCATTTAAGAGATGTCCCAGAAGATGAGCCGATTAATGCTCACTCTCATTTAATGGCAATGATGCTGACCACAAATGAGATAATTCCCATTGTGGATGGTAAATTAGCTTTGGGAACCTGGCAATCTGTGTTGTTTTTTGAGTTGGATGGCCCGCGTAAAAGAACGGTATTTGTACAAATTTCTGGTGAATAATGCAATTTCACTCCTGCAATGCTCTTAGAACAACCTAAATCTGAGAGAATTACGAACACAATTAATCAGTACATCAGTTGAATTTACTTACAGCAATTAAAAACCTGAAAGAATGTTTTCCAGCATCACCTTCCTTTCCACAAACCAGGACTTTTGTTGTGTCAAAGGCAGAGGCCATTAGTTATGAAAAATAACGATAATTTTGTATTACGTAATACTTGGTACTATGCTCTGCCTAGCAATCAAATCAAGCCAGGTATGATGATTAGCCGCATTTTCTTAGGAGAACCGGTGCTGTTAGTTCGCAGCCAGGATGGCAAAGTGTCTGCAATGACGGACATTTGTCCCCATCGTGGTGTGCCCTTGAGTTGTGGGAGATTCAATGGGCAAGAAGTTGAATGCTGTTACCACGGTTGGCGCTTTAACTCTGCTGGGCGCTGTACTGCGATACCTTCTCTTGTTGAGGAGCAGCAAATGGATTTGAGTCGTTTCGACGTGCAGTCATATAGTGTTCGCGAAGCCCAAGGAAATATCTGGATATATATGCCCGATCCCGATAACCCTCAACCTGCATCTGAGATGGAAATTCCGGTAATTCCAGGGTTTGATGGGCGATCGCACCAGTTTGTAGAAGTGGTAAAATTCCCATGTTTCATAGATCATGCAGTAGTAGGTCTAATGGACCCGGCTCATTCACCTTATGTTCATCGCGCTTGGTGGTGGCGAAATGAGCAATTGCACGAAGAAGTAAAGCAATTTGATGCTTCGCCCTACGGTTTTACGATGCGACGACACCGATTACCTGCGAATGGGGGTCGATTATACTGGCTGATTGGCGGTGGTGTCCCAGAAACAGAGATTTCTTTTCGTTTACCTGGAGTCAGAATTGAAGAAACCACCATTGGTAATAATCGAGTCGTTAATTTGACGGCAGTTACACCAATTTCAGACACAGAAACGGAGGTAACTTTTGCTCTTTACTGGACACTTCCTTGGGTAGGCTTTTTCAAGCCACTGTTACACGTGCTGGCGCGGACTTTCATTGGCCAAGATCGAACGGTGGTAGAAAAGCAGCAAATTGGTTTGAAATATAACCCTGTGCTGCGGCTGATTAAAGACTCAGATATGCAGGCGCAGTGGTACTACCAGTTAAAGCGGGAGTATGCTCGTTCTGTTGCTGAAAAACGAGAATTTGTTAATCCTGTCAAGAGTCAAATACTGCGCTGGCGTGCTTAAATTACTCCAAAGTAAATTCCGCAAATTCTCTTTGTCCGAATAGCATATTTCGGTCTACGGCTGACAATATTTTATTATTGGCGCGTTGGCTATTTAAACTGCGACCCACTAACTGCGCCACATCTGCACGATTGATGCTACCAATAACGTGTGGATCTTCGGTCAAAACACCATTACCCGTTGCTGGTTCTGACTTTAGTCCACCAGGACGGATGATTGTATAGGTGAGTCCACTGGCAATTAAGTGTTGTTCGGCTTTGTCTTTCTCAGCTAAAACTTTTCCCAGTACCTCTAAAACTTGGGGTGAGGCAGCAACAACACTACTGCCAGCACCAATGGAGGATACAAGAATAAACTTTTGCACCCCAGCTTTAACTGCTGCATCGATCAGATTTCTGTTACCAGGATAATCCGGCCTTTCTACATCTGATGGTAAACCGCCAATTGTACTGATAACGGTGTGAATAGGTTCATCTGTTAGCATTGCGCGTTCGACATCGCCAATATTCAAGGCATCTCCTTGAACTACTTCAATACCCATTGCTTCTAGTTCACTAGCAACTGTTGCTGTTCTCAGGAGTGCTTTGACTTTTAGCTGTTGTGCTGTGAGATATTGAGCAATTTCTCGACCAACACCGCGACTTGCTCCAGCTAGAAAAATATAGGATGCACTTGTCATAATAAATTTAATTATTTACGCTCAAAGGATTTTATCAGAGGATTGGCAGTATTTAATAATTACTCAAGCGAGTGAGATGGGAATGTACGGATGACTGGAGCGGTAGCATTTACAGGACTTATACCATAGCGATCGCATCTGTGGTTTTTTCCCCTTTCCCCTTTAATCAAACCGTATTGCAACTACTCCCAGCCATCCTAATCTAGCGATCGCAAATAACTGAGTAACCATAATTACAAAAATAATATTAGGATAGCAATTATACTTAACCCCATTGTAGGAAGTAATTTAGTAAACATTTGTGCAAATGTAGCAAATAATTTTTCTGTGGATAAACTTATGGCTAAAAAATCTCAACCCAATCTCGAACAATACCAAGATGTCAGATTATCTGCTACCACAAGAATTTGGGTAATTACAGTCGCCATTCTGGGAGTTTGCGTGCCACTGTCAGCTGTTACTAGGAGCGGTGCTATTCTTCCTTTAGTTGCAATTGGTGGCGCGGCTGTTGGTACAGTTGCAGTTTGGCGTTCTGATGAGCAAAAATCCAAAACTAACTATTTGCAACAGCAACAAATAGAACTGTTAGAACGGAGATTAGCGAATTTAGAAACAATCGTTAGCAGTGATGACTTGAACTTACAAATGAAAATTAAACAAATCGAAGCAAGGGATACTTTTGGCGACTCATCTGATGTAAGTACTACACTCAGACAACCAAAACGCAAAGGTTAAAATTAGCCAATCTTCACCATTTATTTCAATTTCAGAGGATATTTCCGAGAATTATCGTTACTAGGTGATTTTTATGTAGCTATTTGCTGACTTAACGTGACTGCAATCTTTAAATCTGTCTCAAATTCAACTTTCTTTTGCAGCTAGAAGTGTTTCTCTAGAAACAGTATCTCGATTTCTATCTCCGTTAGAATTGACTGATATCATCTAATTCTATATACTTCAACTGCATCAGTTAATGAAATGTCTAAGTGCTATCCATCTATCTCTTTCCCGGAAACATTTGTCAATGGCTGTGTTTTTTTAGACTGTTAATATTACTGAATTTTTAATTAACTAAGGTTATAAACTTGAGTAATTGCATTTGTATAGCTTACCGTAGGTATGCAATAGTTTGCCGCAGGAATGCAGATGGATTGGATTAGCTTACTCAAAGCTCAACAAATTGACTTCCTTCAACGTGTGAAAAAACCTAAAACTTATGACTTATCTTTGCTGGAAAGTCAAGTTAAAGGTTGTCACACTGAAGTTATAGCCTTTTGGGGCGAGCCATTGGCTAGACTCCAAGAACTTTCTCGTCAACAAGCAGAAGTTCTCGCCAAAAATCCGCCGCCGACGCCGCCGGAATATCCTGAGCCTCCTGACTGGACGATACCTTTTCCCAAATACTTCCAACAACAAGCCCAAGATTATCTTTTCCGGGAGCATATTGTTGACAGGGTAATAACTGAACGCTTGGGCAAGTTAGTAAAAAAGGTGTCACAAGATACTTTGCAAAACATGATTTTAGATGACGAGGGAAATTTGGGTTGCGAAAGTAAATTTCCTTATATACTCAAAGATCGTCCTCAGCTAAGTGTTCAAGTTTACGTTGCGGATGGAGAAAGTTTTAATGGTATTAAGAAAGACAAAATTAGGTGGTCAGTTACTCAAGAAGATTTAAAAAATCACCAAGTATTAATTTTTCTCTGTTTATTTTATCCATCTACAGGTAATTTAGGTTACGAAAAGCAAAGCATCATAACAGGCTTTTTACCGACAAATCAACTTGAATTTAGCGAACCAAAACTGTATGTCACTCCAAGTAATTTGTTATATGCAGGGGGGTTAAGTTGGTATTTAGAATCACTGATGGGTAAAAAAGACACGTCGCCAGTAATTAATGAAAGAGCGATCGCAGATACAATACAAACTCTACCATCAGAACATTGTCTCAAGGCTATAGTCGGTGACTGGGAATGCTGGCAGACTTTGCAAGGACACACCAGAGGGATTAATTGCCTAGCTTTCAGTTCCGGGTGTAATAATGGCAAAGCCTTACCCATTTTGGCAAGTGGTAGTCGTGGCGAAACGAAACTCTGGGATTTAAGCAAGGGCGAATTAATAGAGACATTATCAGAGTATCCTTGGGTAATATCTGGGCTGGTGGATGAAGTGAATTCCCTAGCTTTTAGTTCCGATGGACAGACTTTAGTAAGTTGCGGTGCAGATTCGACAATTAAGCTTTGGCACGTAGGCGCTTTAGACTTGATAGATATTTTGCACAAACACAATGGAGTAGTGCGGTGTGCTGCTTTCACCCCAGATGGCAGAATGTTAGCCACAGGGGGAGATGACAGAAAAATTCTCTTTTGGGATTTGATGCATCGTCAAGTTGCGATCGCACTTTCCTTAGATGATACAGCTGCTCATTCCCTAGTTTTAAGTCGAGACGGCGAAACTCTGGTTACAGGTAGCTACCGCAAAATCAAAGTTTGGCGCACCTCACCGCAAACGGGAATCAAAAGTTTAAAAGATGCACAACCACTGCATACCCTCATGGGTCATTCTCACATCGTTTGTTCCTTAGCAATCAGTGCAGATGCTAAACTGCTCGTGAGTGGTAGTTGGGATCAAACGATTAAAGTTTGGCAATTGGAGACTGGAGAATTACTTCATACCCTGAAAGGACATAGAGATAGAGTATATGCGATCGCTTTAAGTCCTGATGGACAAATTATCGCTAGCGGTAGTGCTGATAAAACCATCAAGTTGTGGCATTTACAAACTGGGGAATTGCTGGCTACGTTTACAGGTCATGGGAATATAGTCACAGCATTAGCGTTCACAGCTTCCGGCGAAATGTTAGTCAGTGGCAGTTTGGATAAGACAATTAAAATTTGGCAACGCAGTTAGGGACTTCCAACTAAAAAAATATCCTATCTTGGTGTAGGCAGGGGGCAGGGGGCAGGGAGCAGGGGGAGAAAGAAAAATACGATCTGAGTAAATCGGATAATTTATTTTCTGGAAGTCCCTTGATCGTAGTTGGTAATTCATCATCACACTTTCTCCGTAGCTTGCTTCTTTGCAAGAGTAGAATAGACACCTTGCAAAATTAGGGAAAAGGGTAAGGGGAAAAGGGGAAAGGAACAATAAAAAACCTTTTCCCTTTAACATGAGTCCCTTTTCCCGCTTCTTGCAAAAATGACTTTTGCAAGAGGTCTAATAGACACCTTGCAAAAAAATGCCAAGATGTTGATTGTAAAAAGTAGGAGTCAGCGCTACCATCGGCAGCACTGACTCCTTATTTTGTAGTAAATTCAACTATGTCAGGTTGGAGTTTTTAGTCAATCGAAATCTGCTGAGGACCACTGGCTTTGCCGTTATGTGCATCTGTTGTGGTGCTGCTGGTGTAACTATTTGAGCGGATCTGTTTATCTAACCAGCTTTTAACTGGATCGTCTGCAAGATTGAGTCGAAGCACACCAGAGAAAAACCCACCTACAAATGAGACTGGATGCCGAGTAAATTCTCTGAATAGAGGTGACAATTCATTAATGAACATAAAAAGACTCCTGGCACTGCCGTAAAAAATTATTACTTCTTAATTGATCGTAACGTGTTACGGCATTGGGTATGGGGCATGGGGCAGAAGAGGCAGAGGGGCAGGAGGCAGAAGTTCTTTAATTTTGAATTTTGAATTTTGAATTTTGAATTGATTTCTCCCCTGCTCCCCCACTCCTACTCCCCGATCATTTCGCCTTATGAGCTTGGTTGCTGATCGGGAAACATACACTTATCAGAATCACAACCACTAGGGCCAGCCTCTGTCATTTCGCCTAAATCGTAGCGGCTTAGTACTGCACAGAAATCATCTGTTTTGCGTCGCACTTTCACCTCTTGAGTTAAGCGATCGTAAGTTGATTTATTTATTGGTTCAAACGGCAAACGTGGGAATGATTGCAAATCGTCAAAACGCGCTAAAAGAGCAGCTGAAATATATCCCTCATCATTCTGAATGGTTTCGTAAATGCGCTGTCCTAAAGGCTCAATTTCATCAGAGCGAAGTTCCAAAGTAGCTGATGTGTTGTGAGTCACATACCAACGTTGAACCTGGAGGACAAAATCAAATTGGGCTGAGACTGAAAACTTAGAAACATCAATTTCATCAGCTCCTGGTAAATCAGCCCAAGTTACAGAAACAGGGATTTCCACTAGCCATTCACTCACCCGTGGATCGAAGGGATCGTTAAGCAAATTGCCTTGTTCGTCTTTGTCTGATTGAGAGGGAATGACGTTGTAACCATAATCAATACAAGCTAAGGCTACTGGGTCATTTTTACCGAAGGTGATGCGACGAATAAATCTTTGCGCTTTAGGAGGATGCCACCCCGAACTAGCATTAGTTAATAAAGCCTTAGTACCACTGGGTTGGACTGTGGTGCAACGATTTGGGCGCTTGAGATTGTGGCGATCGCAATAATCCCAAACCACCCGATGTACAATATCTCTCCAAGAACTGAGGTATTTCTCTTCCTCACGCTTGAAAGCTAATCCTTGCGGCGTTGCGGGTCTTCCTTCCTCCCACCAGCGCAGCCAATTAACACCAAAAGCATGGACAAAGAAATCAAATAAACCTGTAAAAGAAACTCCCACAATTGGGTCTAATTCACGGCTGTATTGATAGCGTGGTTCCAGGAATTTGTGATTTAAAAGTGCCGCTACAGATAACGCTCCAGCAGTGAAAGCTTCTTCTTGTTGTTTGTGGTTATGTGGGTCAATCTGATTGAGGTGAACCTCTGACAAATTGCAGTGGAAATTACTACCTATGATTTCCATATTTGTTACCCTAGAGGCTTTTTATCCCCTAGTTCTACTGCTTAATTATTTGCAGTAGTTCCGCGTACATTTTGCAGATGTGACTTCAGATAATAAAAGTATTTTTTACATCCGCCCCCGCACTCTTGGAGAGATTATATTCTAGACACCAATTTTTGATCTAATCTAGTTTCACTCTCTACGCTGTACGGTGTCAAAGGCTTTTTACTTCCTTTGATTACCACGGGATTAGCATCTCAGCTTTCCCCGTTTTTGCGAGGTTTTTAACGTGAGGCAAAATCAATTACCACACGGATTTAGCCCATAGCGAGCTAAACGATGTTCTAGCTCATTAGCATCCAGATTTGGATAACGTTCTTTTAACCACTGTTTTGCTGTTCCTTGTTCATAAGCTTGTAAAAACTCAACTTTCAAAGCTTGTGTTGGCAGCAAATCAATATTCGATCGCGCTACAGCTTCACCAGCCCATTGAATCGCTCCCTCGCCACTATAATATTGTTTGCCGACAGCACCAATACATTCTTCTAAGGTTGGCTTACGGTGAAAAACTCTGGTATGATTTGCCATACGTAGTGCATCACGCTCTGGATCGATTCGCCAGTTGCCATTTTCATCTTGCTGCCATAAGTTATCTTTGGCATCGGCGAACAAACTATCAACGCTTGAACCTTGCCTCATGCCAGCCGATCGCCTAATGTTACCGGCAACAATTGTTACAGCGGCTTGATCGATTAACAGACAGCATTCAACTGAATTTAATTGCCGTCCCACAGCTTTATTCAGGATGGAAGCACAACGCTGATAAAGTCCGGGCAATTTTACAGGATTAGCAACTCCTCCAAAGCCGTTGAGAGTTTCTCCTGCTTTTCGGACATCGCTGATATCAACTAATACTTCAACTTCTGCTGAAAATTGCTCATCAGTGGAGAGTTCTAATAAGGCTTGATATGATTCAACCCAACCTTCACGGCTATCTCCAACGTGAATAGTGACGTTATTTCCTTCTATATGAGTTTCAGTATATTCACGCTGCTGTTCGACAGGAGTGCTGCCAATTTCACCTTTTACAGTGACATTCAGTTGATTGCGAATCGGAGGCAACTGGTTAATAAATTGTGGTTCTAAGACGGCTCCAGTGCCACAGCCCATCATTGCTAGATCCATCATTAAGCCGAAGGCACTCCAGTCTTCGAGATTGGTAGAAGTGCAATTATAAGCTCCGGAAAAGTTCTTTGGCTTGGCTATCCAGTCTGTATTACCCTAAGCCACATTGTCGCCAATGTGACTCGGCTTCAGAACCGTGCGTGA
>NZ_JAVRCK010000048.1:0-66436 GCF_034530815.1 Nostoc sp. DedSLP03 | reverse complement strand
AAAAGGGTAAAAAAACTCAAAATCCTTTCCCTTTAACCTTTACCCTTTCCCCTAAGAGTGCAAAAATATATTTTTGCAAGAGGTCTAATATATTTATTGCATAAATTCTCAAAACCTCCCCCCAAACCTGATTTACTAAGGTTTTAGCTTTAGTTTTACCCCACTGGGGGAGAGGTCAAAATAGCACTCGTCGAACTCACGTTAATTATTCATCACCGCATCCAAAAGCACATTGGCATCAAAGCGGACTACATCAGTGCAAGGTAGCCCCGTTTCTGCTATTGTTTGAGCGATGCTTTCCTGAGCCGCAGATTCATCTAAATGGGCTGTGTTCAGTGCTATACCTGCTACAGAAACACTTCCAAAAGCACCACCAGCATTAGCAACAGCTTCATAAAGCCGAATCACCTCTGGTAAAGGTGGAATTATTACATGGGGATGATTGCGGACATGAACTTGTCCCGCCCGATGTACTAATATTAGTTGGGTTGGTTGCGAACCACGGATTAGGGGTAGAGTTGCTGTTGAACCAGGGTGTAGCAGCGAACCTTGTCCTTCAATATGCAAGATGTCGTAGTTTTTGCCATAGCGCATAACAATCTGTTCCACAGCACCGGCGGCAAAGTCTACCCGCACGGCATCTAAAGCCACACCGTCTCCTTCTAACATAATTCCAGTTTGCCCTGTGGCGAGGAATTTAGAACGCCAGCCCCGCAGTTTTGACGCCCAATGTAACTCTAGGCTAGTTGACATTTTACCAATCGCCATGTCGGTTCCGACTGTCAACACCCGCCGACACGGAAGAGTACGTGCCATTCCACTAGCAACACTAATATTAGATGGCTCTTTGCGGACATCCCAAATTAGTTGCCCTGGTTTGAGCAGTGCATTTAATTCTGGGATACTTGCCATTGGTGTATGTAAACCATTCACTAAAGACATTCCCGCTTCTAAAGCTTCTTTGATTTCTAGCCAGTAATCATCTGGTACAGCACCACCTCCTGGAGCAATACCAATTACTAAAACTTCCGGTTTGTACTCTAGGGCTGCGGCTACCGATGCTACAATCGGCAGATCGCGCTTGATACCTGTTAATTCTGGTAAAGATTTACCAGCACACTCGCGATCGATTACGGCTACAATTGGGGCTTCACTGTAACGTAAAATTGCTAGCCCTGTTTTGCCGTGAGTCCCAATAGTTCCTTCATGTAGCAAGATAGCTACTCGTTGATTAAGTGGTAGACGCACTGTGTTGTACTCCCAAACCTGGTAAATCGTTTGGCAAAACTTTTCCTTGTTTTAGCAATGCACCCGTAAAAGGGTCATCAATTAAGTTCAGGTGACTGTCTAAATCTAAATAATCAGCTAATGGTGCTAGCTGTAATGCTGCTGTATTAGCTAGCGAACTGTCAGAATAGCAACCGAACATTACTTGCAAGCGATATGCTCGTGCTGTATGTACCATTCGCATTGCCTCTGTTAGCCCCCCTGATTTCATTAGTTTGATATTAATGCCATCCACGTAATTTGCCAAATCGGGAATATCAGCGCTGGTGAAACAACTTTCATCGACAAAGATCGGTAGGGGAGAGTGTTGTTTGAGTTTTGCTAAACTTGGTTCTTCTCCCCGTGGCAATGGCTGTTCTACATACTTTATACCTAAATCAGCCAGCCAATTGCACATGGCGATCGCATCTTCTAAACTCCAACCCCCGTTGGCATCAACAAAAAACTCTAGTTCTGGCGCTTCTTCTCGCACCGCTAAGAGCATTTTTTGATCTGCATCTATGCCATCTGGGCTACCTAGCTTCACCTTAAAAAGACGGACATCTGTAAATTGTAACCAGTCTCGCGCTCTCGCCCTAGCAGCTTCCGGCGAATTAATCCCAATTGTGACTGAAGTCGGGACTATTTGATTGCGATCGAGTCCCCAAATTTGCCACAAGGGTAATCCTACGCACTTACCCAACCAGTCATGCATTGCCATATCCAAGGCAGCTCTTGCAGCAGAAGGAACTTGGTTTTTTGTTAAAACTTGCTCAATTTGCTGACGTTGTAAAGGACTGAATGCTTGTAACAGTGGCACAACTTGCTCTAGAGTATCTTTGATTGCATCAGTTGATTGCCGATGATTACCCACACCAAACGGCGATGCTTCCCCCCAGCCTTCGATGCGATCGTGTGAAATTCTCACCCATACATTTGTTGTCTGTGCCGTTGTACCTCGACTAATAGTCAGCGGAAATCTCTTGTTTACTGTAAATAAATTTACATTTATTTGCATACTTATTTTACATATTATGCTATTGCAAAAGCCAGTGTAAGTTCAAAATTTAGATTTTCGGATACATCTGTTATACTTTTTTACATTCATTGCAAACTTTTTATACATACATTTTATTTGTTACTTAGTTTATGAACAACTTAAAAAAATGGAAGATTTTAAAATCAAAAATGGTTTTAGATAATCCTTGGTGTCAGGTGAGGCAAGATGAAATAGAATTACCGAATGGTAAAATTATAGATGATTATTTTGTCAGTATTAAGCCTGACGTTGCAATGATTTTACCTATCACGAGTAATAGAGAAATTATTTTTGTCCGGCAATATAGACACGCAGTAGGTGAATTTTTCTGGGAACTGCCAGCAGGGAATTTCGATCCTACAAAAGAGAGTGCAGAAATAGCAGCAATTAGAGAATTGAGAGAAGAGACTGGTTATATTCCCCAAAAATTGCAAAAAATTGGAACTTTGTACGATAAGCCGAGCAAAGATACCAATCAAATACATTTGTTTTTAGCAGAAAATGTGAGCAAAGTTGGAGAGCAACAACTAGATATTACAGAAGAAATTGAAGTCGGATTAATTCCTGTAGAATTAATTTTATCTAAAATTATTCAGGGAGAAATTTCTGTTGCCGGAACTATAGCGGCTCTCTTTTTAGGTTTGAAGTTTATTAATTATTAATAATCTAAGGTTAGTTATTATGTTTATCTTTACAGTAACTTCTGATACTTTCCTGAAAGCTCGTCCAAGTGAGTTAGCCGAACTAGCTGAAGATGAAAAACTTCTCATTCAAGTCAAAAGTGTCTTGGAAGTCATTTTTTATGTTGAGGAGGAAGAATATTACAGAATTACCTTGAAAAACTCTATCAAGGGAAAAGATACATGGTTTGTCCGTAAAAAGTATATTAAAATATCTACTTTACGGGATTTATCTGAAGACACCCAAATACCCGTGACATCTGATGCATCACCAGACGTGTTACTATTCCAACCTAGACCTACAAGCAACCAAGCTAGACCTAAAAGCCCTACATCTGCTGTACCATCAGACTCAGTAATATACCAACCTAGAACAATTTCGACACCCAAGACTCAAGACTCTACAAGTTTTTGGAAGAAGCTGTTACCTGCTAAAATTACCTCAGCAATTATTCGTAAAGCCTTTGAATTTTTGGCTGACGATTTGGATAGTAAATCCATTGAGTTAAAGGTAGAAGCAAACAGTAATGTTTCACCAAATGACTTGAGTTGGGATAGTAGCGATATCGAGGTTGAAAAAGAAGTTATTAAGCAGTTAAAAGCGCAACTACAAGAAACCCCAACTATTCAAGAACGATCTTCACAATCTGCTGATATAAATAAAGATTTGGTGGATTGCAGTGTGTTCAGTCCTTCTTCTGTAACTCCAAACGATATGTTCCTCGTCCAAGTCTTTGTTCATCTTCCTGAACAAGTTGAATTTACCAAACAGAATGCTCAACAATTTGATCCTGATGCTAAACAGTTAGGAGCAAGAAGTTTAGGATTACCTATTCAACGGGGAAGTGAACTAACTTTTAACCTATCCATTCCAAAACTAGAAGTAGACGATCCAATTCAAAAGTTGAGTTGGAATGGTAGAGCAGATTCTATTCAATTTGGGGTCACGGTTCCTGCTGATATCACTCAGAAAACAGTCATTGGAACTGTTACTGTAAGTCAAAATACAATTCCCCTTGGTCATCTAAAATTCAAGTTATCGATTATTCCTTCTGCATCTTCTACATCCAAAGACCCTCATCTAGTAGGAGAAGTTGCTCGACATTATAGAAAAGCATTCGTATCTTACTCTTCTAAAGATCGGATAGAAGTTCTTAAAAGGGTGCAGGGACTAGCTGTAAGTGGTATTACAGTTTTTCAAGATATCCTTAATTTAGAACCTGGCGATCGCTGGGAGCAAAAACTTTATCGCAACATTGATGAGTGCGATTTGTTTCTACTATTTTGGTCTACTGCTGCGAAAGAATCACCGTGGGTACTTAAAGAAGTATTGTATGCTCTTGATAGACAAGGTTCTAATGGATTGCGTTCTCCCGAAATTATTCCTGTAATCATAGAAGGCCCACCGCCTGTTCCCCCACCTCCTGAATTGCAGAATCTCCATTTTAATGACAAACTTCTTTACTTAATAGCGACACCTAAATAGCAGAAGCAATCCAAATTCAAACTTGAGAAAATACGGAGATTAAAACTACTGTTCCTAATCCAGCAAAATAGCAGTTATAGTTTGGATCGCCTACAATGATGGCCAATCAAAATATTGAGCTACAAGATGGGCAATTACTCACAATATATAGTGAGGATTTGGAAGTTGATGGAGTAGTGCAGTTATCCGAAGAAGAGAAGTTGTGGGTTGCTGCTATTGATTGGAATAAAATAAGACAAGTTGAGGATTTTGTTGTGCAGGTACAAGTTTGAGTATCCACGCCATTCTGACTTTTTAGTTTTTTATCTAGCCCATTGCTGCAAGATATAAGCATAAAAAGCCTCTTTATCTACCTTATCCATCGCATAAATTTTCCGACCACCAGGAACTACTTTAGTCCGCCCTTGACTAAGACCAGTGGTGATAATTTCTGTTTCCCATTCGCGCAATTGATAAAATTCTGGATGTCCTAGATAAGCTGTTGCTAAAACATCCCAAAAATAATAATCTTGGGGGATGACTAGTGCATAACATTGTCCAGCTAAATCAGAGATGGGATAGTGGCGTTGTCGTCCCATTTTGTATACTAACTCCGATGTAACTGGGACATTGTTAGTTAAATCTAAAGGACACATAATAATTTCAATTTGGGTTTGCCATACCCGCGCGGCTGAAACTGCATCCCAATAAACATTCCATTCGGCAGAACCATCTTGTCCTGCTTCCAGGCTTTTTTCCACATTACCACCTACATTTAACGCGCCTCCCATCCACACAATCTGGTGGATCTTGGCTTCAATGTCTGGTGCTTTGTCCAAAGCCACTGCTACCGTCGTCAAAGGGCCAGTTACCATCAACGTTACGGGGCTTGATGCGTCGCGTAACACCTGTATCATGAAATCTTGACCTGTTTCGGCAACCAATGGCGTAGTAATGGTTTCGCTTTGATTGAGAATGGGGAGATGGTCAACGATAAACGAATCACGGCGATAGAGAGTAGGAAATGGATTGATCCCGCGCACAGTGCTTTCTGCTACCGGGATATGAGAAAATCCCATCAAATCTATAATTTTACGTGTGGCGCTAACAGCCGGTTGAACGTAGCAATCTGCTGGAGTGACGACAACACCAAGGAGTTCAATACGATCCATCGTCAACAGCAGCATAGTTGCTAGATAATCATCTACACCGCCATCGTGATCCATTAATACTAGTTGTTTTGTCATAAAAGGAGAATTATATGGATGAGTTTATGGAAGCTGCAATTCAAGAAGCAAAACAAGGCAGACAAGAAGGGGGAATTCCTATTGGTTCGGTTCTTGTCAAGGATGGCAAAATTCTCGGCAGAGGACACAATAAACGCGTGCAAGATGCCGATCCTGTTACCCACGCCGAAATCGATTGTCTCCGCAATGCTGGAAGAGTTGGCAGTTATAGAGGTACTACACTCTATTCAACTTTAATGCCGTGTTACCTGTGCGCTGGGGCAGTGGTACAATTTGGCATTAAAAAAGTCATTGCTGGAGAATCTAGAACTTTTCCTGGTGCTAAAGAATTTATGGTATCTCACGGTGTGGACGTTATCGATCTTAATCTTGACGAATGCGAACAAATGATGAGTGAGTTTATTGAAACTAACCCCGAACTTTGGAATGAAGATATCGGTAAATAGTCATTTGTCATTTGTCATTTGTCATTTGGCATGGGACACAAGAGGCAGAGTAGGCAGAAGTTCTAAAATGTTTGAATTTTGAATTTTGAATTTTGAATTTTGAATTGATTTCTCCTCTGCTCCCCACTACCCACTATCCACCTTTTAAGGATAAGTATTTTAAAATCAACCAGTAGATAGAGTAATGTGATGCCTGGAAAAATCACTGCGTTTACTGTTTTAAAATAGACATTTAATTCCAGAAGGTATGGAATGAGATTTGAGAAATAAATAAACCCCAGAGACAATTAAGCAAAACTATCATATCATGTCCGCGTAAGTAGTTATGATTTAAATAGTTATTGCACCTTTAAAATCATAGCGATCGCAATATCTGTCTGAAGTCCAAGAAATTAGGAAAATATTGATAATACTTAAGAAAGAAGCTACTAATTATTTTATATTACACAATAATTTTAGTTACTATAACTAGCTAAAATGTAAAAGTGTGAAAATGGCAAATTTAACTGAATTTTCCTTATTTGCTCCTCGCAACAAAGGAGCAGCTTTAATTGGGTCTTTTTCAGATTGGAAAGAAATTCCGATGTCAAAAGGTGAAGATGGTTATTTTCGCACGAAAATCAAACTGGAAGATGGCGTTTATCAATATAAATTTCGCATTCAAACCAAAAGCCCAAATTTTGCACTTGATGAATGGATAAATATCATCGATCCTAAAGCGACAGATGTTGATGAAACAGAAAAATACGGCATAGTACGCATTCAAGATGGACAACGCATTGTTGATAATTACCTTTGGCAAAACAATGAAATGCCGTTGCCTGATAACCGAGAATTAGTCATATATGAAATACACGTTGCCGATTTTACTGGTGATGAAATTGATTTTAACGAGCGAGGCAAATATTTAGGGATAATTGCTAAGTTAGATTATCTTTGCGAATTGGGAATTAATGCAATTGAATTAATGCCAGTTAATGAGTACCCTGGTGATTATAACTGGGGCTATAAAGTTCGCCACTTTTTTGCTACAGAATCTAGTTATGGTTCAACAAAAGATTTAAAACGGTTGATTGACGAGTGTCATGGTAGAGGCATTCGCGTCTTTATGGATGGAATTTATAACCATACAGATGAAGAATGCCCTTTAATACTAATCGATCGAAATTACTGGTATTACGAACACAAACATTATCCTGAAGACCCAGATAATTACTGGGGGCCAGAATTTAACTATGATAATTACGATAAAAACTTAAATATTAAACCTGCATGGGAATACGTCGGCGATGTGGTAAAATTTTGGATTCAGGAGTATCACATTGATGGAATTCGCTTTGATGCAGTGCGGCAATTGGCTAACTTTGAATTTTTCAACTGGCTGACTAAGGAAGCGAAAAATTATGCTGCGCCCAAACAGTTTTACAACATTGCTGAACACATTCCCGATACAAATACTGTAGTCAAACCAAATGGGCCATTAGATGCTTGTTGGCATGAGAGTTTTCGCTACTTTCTAGTTCCATATATTTGTGGGAAATCATTTGAATTAGAACAACTCAAGCAGATTTTAGATCCCAAACAGCAGGGTTATGCGATCGCAACCAATGTAATTAATTATTTGGCAACCCACGATCGCGAACGTGTATTACGAGAATTAGGCAATTGCGGCATCTTTGACGCAGCCGCATTTGAACGAGCTAAGTTAGCTGCTGCTGTGTTAATGACAGCGATGGGTATACCGATGCTGTGGATGGGAGAAGAGTTTGGCGAATATCAGCAAAAAAGCGAAGATGTGACTAAGCCGCAAAAGATTAATTGGTCTTTGTTGTCAAACGGTCAGAATCATGATTTATTTGAGTATTATCAAAAGTTGATTGCTCTACGCAAGGAAACTCCAGCTTTGCAAAGTGACAATATTAAGTTTTTCTACGAAAATGCAGCTGAGAAAGTGCTGGCTTACACCCGTTGGAATGAGCAGAATTCTCATATCGTTGTCGTAGTAAATTTCTCCGACCAAAATCTAAATCAATATAAAATTTCAAGCTTCCCAACTGCTGAGTATTGGCGAGATTGGGTTAGCAATCAAGAAGTGAAATCTCAAGAGGATGGTTTGGTTACTGACTTATCAAGCTATACAGCTAAAATATTTGTTTCAAATTCACAGTAATGTAGTCTGTAGCTCGTTAATGTCAAAAGATTGTAAATACATTGTCGCAAGCAGTGCGTTCACCGGAGGTGTTGGCGCAGCCATCGCTCGTCAAACAAACTGCTTGCGTCGCAACCCAATAATAAGACTAGCGATAGGAGCAACACCAAATAAAATAATATCGTGTCCAATCAGATCGGCCCAAAACCCAGATTGTAGAGACGCGATTTATCGCGTCTTAAAAGACCAATCATCTACTGCGAATAAGGCGTTGGGCAGTAATTAACAGGAGGCTTTATGGTAATTGTTGACAATTTGCGCTTTCCGTTGACGCTTTTGACAGCACTAGGCTGCGGGCTGGTGGCTGGCGTCTTCTTTGCCTTCTCGACTTTCGTGATGAATGCCCTTGCACGACTCCAGCCAAAGGAGGGCATTATCGCTATGCAATCCATCAATATCACTGCGATCAATCCGTTGTTCATGTTGGCACTCTTTGGAACGGCTATGGCTTGCATCTTTCTAGCGATTTCCTCGGTGTTAAAGTGGCATCAACCTGGTGCTGCCTATTTGCTTGTCGGTAGCCTCCTGTATTTGATTGGCACCGTTATAGTGACGATCGCATTCAATGTGCCGCTGAATGATGCCTTAGCGATCGCCAAACCGGATAGTACTGAAGGCGCAAACCTATGGGCTAGATATCTTACCAATTGGACGTTCTGGAACCACGTTCGGACAATAGCGGCACTTGCGGCAGCGTTGACGATTGCACTGGGCGATCGCACGGTGAAATAGAAATAATCAATATGTATAATACCCTTTGCTTGGCAAAATGAAGCTATATGAGTATTCAAGCAGCATACGATAATTGGTCAGCCACATACGATGCTGACGAAAATCTGACGCGCGATCTCGATCGAATCGTCACCAGAGAAACCTTGCTGGGTTTGAAGTGTAAATCAGTCGTAGAAATTGGCTGTGGCACAGGTAAAAATACGTTTTTACTTTCACAAATTGCTCTGAAAGTTTGTGCGATCGATTTTTCAGCACAGATGATCGAAAAGGCAAAAGAGAAAGTGAGGTCTGCGAATGTAGTGTTTATTACCGAAGACATTACTAAGCAATGGACTTGTGATAATGAGTCCGCCGATTTAGTTACTTGTAATCTTGTTTTAGAACACATCGAAGACCTCAGCTTGATATTTTCAGAAGCATCTCGTGTCTTAGTTAAAGGAGGATACTTTTTCATCTGTGAGCTTCATCCATTCAAGCAATATCAAGGAACAAAAGCTAATTTTCAAAGACAGCAAGAGTCCATTGAAATTCCGGCATTTGTGCATCATCTATCGGACTTTTTTAACACAGCGAAAATTCATGGCTTCCAACTTGAAGACTTCAAAGAGTGGTGGCATGAACAAGATCAAAATAAACCACCAAGACTAGTATCAATTTTGTTTAGAAAGTAAAGAAAATTTGGCGTTGCATAATTGCGGGATGATTTCGCAAATTATAAAATCTCCCCCCCTGCTCCCGAAGCACCCCCTGCCTCCCCTGCCTGCCTAAATTCATCCCTCTGTTCTGCAACGCCGAAAATTTTGGTGCATTGAAATTTAGCTCACTTGCAGAAATACTTGCAAGATTGATGTAAGATAGGCGATTAATTATGGAATTTCCCAAACAGGTAGAGAATATTTCTGTCAGCGCTGACAAGACTTTAACATCAGAATTCTCGAAAAAGATTCATCAGTCATTAACACAGCGAGATCCTCAGTTTATTGAATCATTGATGCCTATATGCTCATGGTTTTACCGTTATTACTTTCAAGTAAAAACTGATGGATGGCATCACATCCCAACAACAGGGAAAGTACTACTGGTTGGCTCTCATAATGGGGGAATGGCTTCTCCAGATTTAATAATGATGATGTATGATTGGTTTTCGAGATTTGGAACCGAGCGTTTGGTGTATGGTCTAATGCACCCTTACGCTTGGAAAGTGAGTCCAGAAATAGCAGGATTAGCTCAGAAATTCGGAGCAATTCTTGCACATCCCAAAATGGCTAGTGCGGCTTTCGATCGCGGTGCTAGCGTTCTAGTATATCCTGGTGGACAATATGATATGTTTCGTCCTCATAGCCAACGCTATAAAATTCATTTTGCTGGTCATCAGGGCTTTGTCAAGCTAGCTTTAAAACAAGAAGTTCCGATTATTCCTGTAATCTCGGTAGGCGCTCATGATACGTTGATAGTCTTATGTGATTGCTATGATTTAGTCAAACAATTGCATCAGTGGGGATTGCCGTGGTTATATCAATTAGACCCTGGTGTTTTCCCAATTTACTTGGGTTTGCCTTGGGGCTTGTCTATTGGCCCTCTGCCAAATATTCCTTTACCTGTGCAGATTCACACTCGTATCTGTCATCCAATTATTTTTGAAAGATATGGTCAAGATGCAGCTAGAGATCGTAACTATGTGAATGCTTGTTATGAAATAGTTCAAAGTCAAATGCAGGAAGAGTTAAATAATTTGGTTAGAGATAGTCAGAAATCTAGCTAATCTCATGTCCAGTTAAAGACTTATCATTAGGAGGGCAGGGGAGCAGCACTTCGGCTACGCTCAGTGACCAAGGAACAGAGGGGCAGCACTTCGGCTACGCTCAGTGACCGAAGAACAGAGGAGCAGAGAGGCAGAGAGGCTTTCTGCATAGATTCGGGAATTAAAACTAATTAGCCGGACTTGATATCAAACACGAATATTAGTGACGCAGTGATGTTTCGCCCAATATTTCCAAAAGCGATCGCTCCATAACTTCACTGACAAATTTATTACCTTGCAAGTTGAGGTGAATGTGGTCGTGAAACAAACCTTGGGGGTTGGTAGTTGAATTGAAATTTGGTAAAAAGTCTATATAGTTAATTTGCTGTGCTTTGGTAAAATCACTCAAGCGCTGCCGTGCTTTAATTTCGTAATCGCGGGGGCCTGGTTCACCAATTTCTCGTAGTAAAGGAGTCATCACCAGCAGAAATTTGCTGTTGGATTGGCGAGTCAAGGCTTGAATTTTAGCGATCGCCTCCAGATTAATCCCCACGCGATCGCCTGATTCATTTTGCACGGCTTGCAGTTCAGGTATTGGCTTTTGCTTGACGATATAACGCTGCCATACTTCCACTAATGCCAGGGGAGGTTTGCGATCTGGATAATTGCGATCGCGTCCTACTGGTAATGAAGTAGGAGGAGTAGCAAACAAATCATCAGTATTAATTAATAACACCACTGCTTGCGCGTTAAAAGTGCCAAACTTCTCCAAATAAGCTAATTCATTTCTTGGCCCCCAAGAGTTAGCTGAAGCATTTAATACTTCTACTTCCCGATCATTACTATTAGTAGATGATGCTAGAGAACGCATCATCAAACTAGATATTGTATTAGTCTGATCAGTCCACCAGCCACCATTAGCAATAGAATCACCTAAGAGGAGAATTCGCAGCCCAGTAGGTGCAGGTATCTTTTTGATCGGACTACCTCGCATAGAATATTCATTAATTTCAATGCGATTCCCAAAACGACGAGTACGTTGATTAGGAGCCAACAAATAACCAATTTGCTCATCGCCAATATAAATCAAAGGATTACCAAAACCAAACAGCGATCGCAGTCCAATCTCAATTACCACAAACAATCCCACAACCACCGCCAAAATTACGCTCAGTGCTATTTTCACCTACTCACACCCTCTTATACTGAGTTGCTTTTCAATGATACTGGGGGATTGGGAATTGGGCGTTAGGAGTTAAGAGTTAGGAGTTAAGAGTTAGGAGTTTTATTTATCTCCTTGTCTCCCTTGTCCCCTTATCTCCCTCATCTCCTCATCTCCCTGCTCCCCTGCCTCCTCTTCACTTCTAAATTTTTAAAGTGAATTTAACGTCATCCGCAAAGAGAAGGACTACAATCAAGACGGACAAATATTTCATGCTCCAACAACAGAGGATTAGAAGCTGTGTCCGACTTAAATCGCGGAATTATGAAATTTAAGGGTGCAGATTCCCCAAAAGTAGTCACTATCTCTACCGTGTTGCTTCTGGGATCGATCGCTGCTCTCGTAATCTGGGCGCTGCAAGCTGCCTATGCGCTAAACTAAAACCATTAGTAGTCTAGAAGGACACTTGTCTTAAACGGTTTCCGTCTTAGCCAAGTGTCCATTTAGCAACTAGTAATTAAAAAAGAATCTAGAATCCAGAATCCAGAATCCAGAATCCAGAATGCTTTTCCTTGGGGGATTCAAACTACTAGCTGATTGTAGACTTATAAATCTATAATTTGGATTGTTTTTAAAGCCCGTGTTCATCTCCTAGCCATACTCCCATCCATTCTGACTCCTGACTCCTGACTCCTGAATTCTCTTTGATAAAAGCCCCTTTTATAACCATCAAAAATTTCAGCAAAACTTTAGATTTGAGGTTTTAGATGGAAAATTTAAATCTAAAATCCAAATTCCAGAATGTTTGAACCTTGGGGTGTTTTCGCTATTTTAATTATCTGCCCCCTTTTGGGCGGATTACCCCTGATTGCATGGATAACTTACGCCCTGACGCGGAAGCAGTTATCAGAAGTTGGTACAGGAAACATTAGTGTATCAGCTGCCTTTTATCATGGGGGTAAAATTGTCGGAATTCTGGCAGTCTTGTCAGAAGCTTTTAAAGGAGTTGCGGCAGTCTTACTCACCCGCATTTTCTTCCCAGATGGATCGTCTTGGGAATTGCTTGCCCTAATCGCTCTGGTAATTGGTAGATACTGGATAGGCAGAGGAGCAGGTACAACAAATGTTGTCTGGGGATTTGTCGTACACGATCCACTGGTAGCGATATTTGTATCTTTCTTTGCAGGTATTAGTTTTACAATTCTGCAATCAAGAAAGTTAGTCAAATTTGGGGTTTTGCTACTTTTTCCTTTGTTTGTGGCACTTCTGCACTTTAGCGATATTCCCAGAATACTTGCTGCTGTGGCCTTAGCTGGTTTAATGGGCTGGATTTACACCAAAATTGCTGATGATATGAAACTGCCAGCCCAAGAGGCACAAACTGAATCTCTTGCGATGTTGGAGTTTTTACGCGGCGAACGCACAATGGTTTCTCTAGATGAAGAGTTGAATGCTGCCATTGTCGGAGAAAAGGCAGCAACATTATCTCAAATTAAGCGCTGGGGCTATCCAGTGCCGAAGGGATGGGTGCTAGCCCCCATCGACAATCCAGAAGGGTTAACAGAATTTCTCCAGCCATCAGAATTATCTCCTTTGGTGGTGCGTTCCTCCGCTATTGGAGAAGACTCAGAATACGCTTCTGCTGCTGGACAGTATGAAACAGTTATAAATGTTACTAGCCAAAAGGGATTACAAGAAGCGATCGCTCAAGTTCAAGCTTCTTACAATCATCCCTCAGCTGTTCAATATCGCCGCGATCGCGGCTTAAATGATACAGCAATGGCTGTGTTGATTCAGCAACAAGTCCAGAGTGTGTATTCTGGCGTTGCTTTCAGTCGCGATCCCATTACCCAGCAAGGCGATGCGATCGTGATTGAAGCCCTTCCAGGCAGCCCGACGCAAGTTGTTTCGGGAAAAGTCACACCAGAACAATATCGCGCTTTTGTCGTTGAAACAGAAAATTCTTATTCTGTACAATTAGAGGGTCAAGGACGAGTCCCACAATCATTAATTAAGCAAGTTGCTTACCTTGCTTACCGACTCGAAAAACGTTATCATGGCACTCCTCAAGATATCGAGTGGAGTTATGATGGGCAAACGCTTTGGGTGTTGCAATCTCGACCGATCGCGACTCTGTTGCCCATCTGGACGCGCAAAATCGCCGCCGAAGTGATTCCCGGAGTAATTCACCCTTTAACATGGTCAATTAATCGTCCCTTAACTTGTGGAGTTTGGGGAGAATTTTTTACTTTAGTTTTGGGCGATCGCGCTTTGGGGTTAGATTTCACCAAAACAGCAACTCTGCACTATTCTAGAGCCTACTTTAATGCGTCCCTCTTAGGAGATATTTTTCTTCGTATGGGACTGCCACCGGAAAGTCTGGAATTTTTAACCAGAGGAGCTAAATTAAGTAAACCTTCCTTGCAGTCAACTTGGGAAAACTTGCCAGGACTAGGGAAGTTGCTGAAGCGAGAATTAAGTTTAGAAAAGGACTTCAAGGAAGATTATCACAAACGGTTCATTCCTGGGTTGTCGCAGTTGGCGCAGTCAGATATAGATAGCTTGGAACCACCCGCGTTGTTGGCAAGAGTTGATTTTATTCTGGAGTTGCTGCGTCATGGAACGTATTACAGCATTTTAGCTCCTTTAAGTGCTGCCCTAAGACAGGCGATTTTTCGGGTAAAGGATAAGCAAATCGATCATAGCGTCACCCCAGAGGTAGCGGCATTGCGATCGCTCAGTGCGATCGCTACAGATGCCAAGCAGGTATTGGTTGAGTTTGAGCCACAGCAAGTATTTGAACAATTAAAGCAATCCCCCGAAGGAGAAAAGATCCTCCAAGAATTTAACGAATTGCTGCAAGATTACGGCTACTTAAGTGAAGTAGGAACCGATATCTCCGTTCCCACTTGGCGGGAAAATCCCCAAATGATTCAGCAGATGTTTGTGCAGTTAATGCAGGGGAACGAACCACAAGCAGGTGCTAAAGATGCGATTAATAGTATCTTTGCCAGTAAGCGCAAACGCTCTTTTGTGCAACGGCGCGTAGATATCAAAGGACGAGTCACTGAAGTTTATTCACGACTTTTAGCTGAATTGCGTTGGAGTTTTGTGGCTTTAGAAAAGATTTGGTTAAAGTCTGGCTTACTTAGGCAAACAGGCGATATCTTTTTTCTCAACTTTGATGAAGTGCGGCGTCTAATTGGAGATGAAAATTCCAGCTTGATCGAGCAGTTAGATGAGTTAGTGGAATTTAGGCGATCGCAATTTCTGCAAGATAGCGAGATTATTCAAATACCTGTTTTAGTCTATGGCAATACACCTCCTCACCCCTTAGCTCCCTCTGAACTTTACTCTGACCAAATTTTACAAGGTATTGGAGCCAGTCACGGGCAAGCCGAAGGTAGGGTGAAAGTGTTGCGAAATTTACAAGAGATTCCAGAAGTCGATCGAGAGACGATTCTGGTAGTACCTTATACAGATTCCGGCTGGGCACCATTATTATTAAAGGCTGGAGGATTAATTGCCGAAGCTGGAGGAAGACTTTCTCACGGTGCGATCGTTGCTCGTGAGTATGGAATTCCCGCCGTGATGGATGTTCGCGGTGCTACATGGATCTTGCAAGATGGTCAACGAGTCAGGATTGATGGGTCTAGGGGTATTGTGGAATTATCTAACGATTTAAGACCCGAATGATTACCACTTCCCTGAAAGACTTGCCTGAAGAATCGGTTTCTCACAATGCCGAAATCAAGAAAAAGGTGATGTTACGCTTCGGCGATTTACCTCACCTAACTAACTTTTCTCAAGCACGTTTTGCTCCTGGACAAACCGCACCAGCACACGCGCATCAAGATATGTGCGAGGTATTCTTTGTAGAAGCTGGTTTAGGAGTCATTCACATTGATGGTACAGAATACCCTTTGCTTCCGGGAAACTGCGTAGCCATCGAACCGGGAGAAGTACACGAAGTTGTCAATAGTGGCTCAACCGAACTTGTTTTGACATACTTTGGTTTGCGAGTCGAAAAATCGAGCTAAGGGACTTTCAAGAAATAAATTATCCAATCTTGTGGGGTGGGTCGAAAAGCCATTGGTGTCAACTTAAGCTAAAACTCCTTTAAAACCTGGTTTCCAGCCTCTTGCTGGAAATGCTGCTTTTGGCGGCTCTGCCGCGAGGAGAGGGAGGCGAATCAATATATTTTCAGATTAAACCAAAACCCTGATGTAGAGACGCGATTTATCGCGTCTTCAAAGATCAATGATTTACTAATATACCAAGGGTGTTGCCCCGCGCATCTGACGCAAAGAATTTATACAAGCAGGACAATCACAACCAAATAAGTCGATTGCTACATTGCTTTCTTCATCATTGAACTCCAGCATGGGAGCATCTTCTTTAGAAAACTCTATTTCACGCTGATAGTTAGGAATTTGAGCCAATACAGAAGCCCTGGCACATACTAAACCTACTTTATGTTTATTGCGTATACAAGATAGACGATCTGTGCTTTTGACTCCTGGTTCTGGCTCCATAGCTTGTGCGTGATTCAGCATTACTCCCATAGAGAGAAGAGAGCTAATCAGCACTGGAGAAGAAAGCAAACTCAGTATAAATTTGTTCATTGGTTTTCTTGAAAAACAATCTCGATTGCTCAGATTATCCGATTAAATCTTACAGTGCAAGTAAATATGTATCAGGAATAGCCCAAAATTCAGATGTAAAGACAATACTTTTCGGTTAAAGGGGAAAGGGAAAAGGGAAAAGGTTGAATTTACCTTTTCCCGCAAACCCATTAATCTTTCTCCCAGACCAAAAAAAGATTGTTGGGTTTATCCGAAAAGTATTGGATGTAGAGATGCGAATTATTGCGTCTTGAAATACCAAGGGACTTTCAACTCAAATAACTCTTCATTGAACTGTATTGTCATACAACGCAAGTCTGTTTCTGATAACGTCAACCCCTTTCCTACGAGACGCTACGCGAACGGGGAATTCACGCATTCACGCATTCACGCATTCACGGCATAAAATCCCCATAAATAAATTTAGGGGCTTGATTGGACTTTTATTTGTCAGTCCCTTAATGGAGTTACGAGTGCTGAGTTGCAAGTAAGATTTTTCACTCAGTAGTTTTTAATCTATTGAGGTTTGTAAATAATTTGTATATCTGCAAGGAATATTCCTTTAGACTGAGTTTCAACTGAAAAAATGTGGGAATAAACACAAATGCATTCGTTAAATATATTTTGTCACGAATTTGTAGTTGCTGTTTCCTTTGTCGCTTGCATTATTGGACTGTTGTTACTGTGGGATGGTAAGCAGCAAACAAATGAGATGGAAGAAACAGAGCGAATTCTGTTTAGAATGAGCTTTAGTTACTGGCTAGTTTACTGTGTAGCTTTTGGCATCGAAAAAATAGTTTTACCTGGCTGGGAATCTGTAGTCATGACTTTGAAAATAACTACGGCTCTGTCATATTTCTTAACTTTTTCTTGTATTGTTAGTCTACCACTACACAAATTTGCAGTACATCGAGTTGAGGAATAGTTATTGGGCATGGGGCATGGGGCACTTGTACTGAGCGTAGCCGAAGTATGGGGCATTGGGCATTGGGTATAATTAACATTTCATCGCGATCGCTAATGCAGCTTCTAATTGCTCTTGGGACAAAGTTGTTAAAATAAACACCTCTTGTACCGTTTTCCCCTGCCGCGCAATGACTTTATAGCCGCCGCGAATAGGTACTGAGACGCGTAGTTGCATTTTTGGACTGTGACCCTTCGATCGTCCAATCACCCCCGGCGTCACAGTTTGGATACCATCCTGCTGACAAAGACGTTCTAAAATGGGGATCAGACCAGAAAGGTGTGTTGAGTGATTCCAAACCAGTCTGGCAGCTTTTTGTGTTCGCGTAGCGTCTCGTAGAGAAGCCGTGCGGAGAGGATCTACGGAGGGTTTGCCCATAATAATTAAGCTGCTTCTAGAGGTGCCATTGTCAAACCTGCTCGGCGCAGCTGCTGGTGATAGAGTTCTGCAGGTTCTTGGGGCCCGACCCAGACGATCGCTTGACCTTCATAGTGTACCTGATTAGTCAGATCCCATGCGCGATCGCCAGTCATTCCTGGAATATATTTCATCAAACATTCAGACACATGTTGGAATGTATTAAAATCATCGTTTAATACAATCACTTTGTAATTTGGATAAGTCTTACGGATAACTTGATTAGACCGTTCAGGAGCTATAGTTGGTGCTGTGGACATCCCGTAAACATCTGCTGAAAGTGTCATAACCATAAAACAATTGGTCAAGATAATTTTACAAAACTACACTACAAGTAATTAGTTTAGTTCATTGTTTAGTACTCTGTTGTCATTTGTCATCTGTCATCTGTCATTTGTCATTTGTCATTTGTCATTTGTCCTTAATCAATGACCAATGATATCGTGCCCGGCTAAAGACTTATCATTTATACCGCAGTTCTTGCTGGGAGAAGAGGCTTTTGTTTTGCACAGATTCGGTAATAAGTGATTAACCGGACTTGATATGACCAATGACCAATGACCAATGACCAATGACCAATGACCAATGACAAACTATTTCCAATTATCCCAGTTTTCGTTAAAAATAGATGTATCTGGGAAGGCGGTAGGGTTGCCATTTTGTTGCAAAAGCCGTTTGAGTGCTTCTAGTTGTGGCTCTTGTTTAGGCAAATCATCAACTAGTTGGTAAGGTGCGATCGCATTTTTGAGTGCAAAACTAGCTACAGTTCCCGCAGCTGCGCCAGATGACCATTCAAATGAGTGTACTCGATAGGCAGCAGCGGCAATATGACTAGTGGCAATACTTTTGCCACCTACAATCAAATTATCAATTTTTTGGGGAATCATTGCTCTCAAAGCAATTTGGAAGGGGTAAGCTTGACCTGCACCACGTCTTTCGCCGGGACGTTCTGTGTTTCCAGGGGCTTCTGGGGGACTATTCACCATGCAAGGATGGAAATCTATGGCGTAGTGACCAATACCCACAGCATCGGGGAAGATGGTAGAACGAGTCCGTCGCATTGCTTTGTCTGGTGGAATTTTACCGTCAATTACTGATATTGCTTCTAAACCTGCAACTGCTGCTCGTAGCCGACGATACATATCTGCTGGCAGAGTCTTGGAGTAATACTCATCATTATAATCTCGGCGGGAAATATCAATTTCTCCAATCCCAAAGCCTTCGGCTTGTCCCCAACTGGGGCGGCCAATAATCCGCCGTCCTTCTCGCATATAGGGATATTTTGATAAACCATGCGCTGTCCCCATTGGTGAATTTAAACCGGAAACAAAGCGGTTATTAGTTTGCGGCTTCTTGACACCATCCCCTAGTTGAGAGTCTGTAGTTCCAGCTACTAGCCAGTAATAAAAAGATAAAGCATTTTCCTCAGCCTTACGGAGAGTTTCTGTCCGCAGTCCTCCCATCCAACCCCCTGGTTCTAACTGTCCGGTAGCTTGTAATTGTTGGCGGGTATAAATTAAGTTATCCTGGGCTGTTCCGGGGCGGTAGTCGTTACCCCAAGTCCAGTTTTGCATCGAGATATCCCCTGGTGTCGGAGCATCAAAACTGACACCGCCGAATTTTTCTGGTTTCCCTTTCTTTGGACTCCAGATGCGACGATAGGTAAAAACTAAATCAAAGCTAGCCAGTCGCGTTAATTCATAGCTGAAATATGGTGCATATTCGGGATAAAATGCAGGCATTGTCTGCGGTTGCGGTTCCTTGGTGGACTCCATTGCAAAGGTGTAGGTAAAACCTTGAGGGCAATAGGGGTCATTATTAGCGCTGGAAGCAGAAGGTTCTAGGTAAGAACGAGCATCAATACCTAATCGGTAAGGAACATCAGCAAGGGCGATAATTTCTCCAGTTTCGCTAGCGTCTACGACATACCATTTAGGAGCATTCTTTTCCGTTGCTTTGGGGATAAAACGAACAATCGTTTTGGTAAACCGAGACGAGTTTTCGTAGCGATAAGCATCTTCAATGCTTTGAGATAACGTAAAAGTATTGAGAGGTGGTGCGCCTTTTGGTGGTTGATGTTGAATTGCGATCGCACTATTAATTATTTTGCCATCAGCAGCGATTTCCAAATCCTTAATTACTGTGTTGGGAAACCATTGCAATTTCCCTTTGCCCTGCTTTTCGGCATCTTTAAGCATCTGGGTCAAAATAGTGTGAGCATCGCGGGGAAGAAAACACGATTCACTTACCCAGCAGTCACCGGGGTTAAGCTTACCGTATTTACGCCCAATGCGGTTTCGCAATTCTAGGTAGCCGCGAGAATAGAATTTCAAAGCTCGTTGAGTTGGGCGTTCGTCTAACGCAGATGTCCCTTGAGCAGAAATTTGCCCTCCCAGCCAGTCTGTAATTTCCGTCAGACAAACTGTTCGCCCTGCTAGCAAACCTTCGTAAGCTGTGGCGACACCGGAAAGTCCACCACCCACAACTAAAATCTCGCAACTCACACTTTTATCTGGGGTTCTCGGTGGTGCGGCGATCGCCTCATCAAATATGACTAAGCTAGAGATTAAATTAAGACCAATCAGCGATGTCAAGCTAAAAGCTACTTTATGTCTATGTTTCATAGTTAAAAAAATCGCTCCAAATCCTGTGTCACCTTGTAGACGTTAGCATTTAGGAAATGTCTAACTCAAGTAATTTTTCCAGATCAACAGATACCCAATGCTAAATTTTTGTTAAAACCTTGACAATTTTAAGTAATATATTTTACTTTTAGGGAGTGTGTTGAAGCTTATCGACGCATCTCGCCCGAACCTTGAAAACCCTATAACTTCGTTGAGATGCGTCGATGCCTTATGCAGTAAGGCTTTCAGGCTGCAAAATGGAGCGATTTGGGAAAGTTTTTTCCGGTTTTCCAGAGATGCGTCGATTAGGGGGTTCCAAACCCTGTCCTAGTAAGGTTTCCAAAAGGTAACTCTTTACATAACCACTTCCCCTAACGGGGATGGAAACGAAAATGAAATGCTTTTAGGGCATTTTTGGTTCTTGTTGTGCTTTACATAACCACTTCCCCTAACGGGGATGGAAACTTTTGCTTTGAATATATTGCTATATGTTGTACTCTTTACATAACCACTTCCCCTAACGGGGATGGAAACCCTCTATCGTATAGAGAAAAATCCATGATTAATGCTTTACATAACCACTTCCCCTAACGGGGATGGAAACCATTTAATTCTGCACCTGCATTTGTAAAACCAACAGCTACTTTACATAACCACTTCCCCTAACGGGGATGGAAACCTCTTCAGTATCTTCTGGTTCTTGTGAACCAGAAACTTTACATAACCACTTCCCCTAACGGGGATGGAAACTTATTTCTCTTCTAGTTCGTGTGAACCTAGACTTTACATAACCACTTCCCCTAACGGGGATGGAAACTTGAGATTTGAGTCTTCAACGGTGGTAAAATAGTACGCTTTACATAACCACTTCCCCTAACGGGGATGGAAACAAGTAATGTGTCCCTTATAGAAGATGACGCATTTTTTGGACTTTACATAACCACTTCCCCTAACGGGGATGAAAAGGAAATTAGCGGAAAAATTGGCATAATAAAATCCCCCCTTCCTATACTCCCTAAAAAGGGAAAATCGGGTTAGAGGGGATAACTCAGAGTAATGTTAACGTAAGTTCGATAAGCCTTTTTTGACCTCTCCCCCAACCCCTCTCCGACACGGAGAGGGGAGCCAAAATCCTAATTTCTCGTTGCTCCTCCCTTTCCCCGTGGCAGAGGGCTGGGGTGAGGGTTCATCGAACTCAGGCTAATGTTAGCTTTCGGAAGTTTCCTGAGAGAACTTCTTATGAATAGTTCTTGTGGATTCTCCATCAGCAGCTACCGTGATGAGATAGTCCATTAAACCATCTGAAAAGGGAAGACGTAGGTGGAAAGTACCATCGGGTTTGATTTTGATGGCATGACCGCCAATGTTTACATTTGTATTTGGTTGAGTTGCTCCGTGAATAATTAACTCAGCATCAGCCACAAACCAAAAATCTCCGTGGGGACGACTGAATACCCGAACGTTAGCGGAACGAGCTATAAGTAACCAACGATCGCCATCAGCAATATAGCCAATTTCAACCATGTAATCGCGATCGCTCACCGGAATCGCCACAAAGCGATCGCGTGCTACTTCTTCAGATTCATACTGCTGGACAAGTTGAGGACTTTGATAACTCAAGTCAATGCCAGTCACATCATAAAGCCGCACTGCTAATTGAGAACCGCCCTGTTGTTGTAGTGCTTCAGACTGAGCTTTGGAAATGTGCCAAGAGACATAAGCCCACTTGGGAGTGCGGGGTGTGAGGACAATACTACTTTCTTCTGGGGCTGTTTCTGCTTCGACATTTGCCCAGCCAACAGCGGTTTCGCTGACTAATGGTACAACATTTTCAACAGTGGAATCTGTTGTCGGCTCTGTGGGCACTGGACTAAAGACACGAACGATCGCAGAACGGGCAATGAATAACCAGCGTAGTTTACCGCCGTAGGCATCGCCATCAGCGACATAGCCAATTTCAGCTATGTAATCGCGATCGCTGATGGGAATTTGCACAAAGCGATCGTGTGCTGTCTCTTCACATTCATACTGCTGGACAAACAGAGGATTTTGATAACTCAAATCAATGCCAGTCACATCATACAGTCGCACTACCAATTGAGAGCCGCCCTGTTGTCGCAGTGCTGCTTTTTTAGCTTCGGAAATTTCCCAAGAGACTTCAGCCCATTGGGAAGTGCGGGGTGTGAGGACAATATTGCTTTCTTCTTGAGTATCTACCAAATCAACATCTGTTTTATCCGCAATTGCGACATCATCAACTACGGGATCTGGATTCACAGGGCCGAAGACACGAAGGATCGCAGAACGGGCGATGAATAACCAGCGATCGCCATCAGCAAGATAGCCAATTTCAGCTATATAGTCGCGATCGCTCTGGGGAATGTCCACCAATCCTTCGTTTTCTGTTTCCTCAGATTCATACAGCTTTACCAGCTGCGGAGTTTGATAACTCAAGTCAATGCCAGTCACATCATACAGCCGCACGAGCAATTGAGAGCCGCCTTGTTGCCGCAGGGCTGCTTTTTTGGCTTCGGGAATCTCCCAAGCGACATGAGCCGATCCATCACTATCTGGTGTGAGGACAATACTGCTTTCTTCTTGAGTATCTACCAAACCATTAGCTGTTTCGCCTGCCATTGCCAGATCATCAACTATCGGATCTGGATTCACAGGACTGAAAATACGAACAATTGCAGAACGGGCAATGAATAACCAGTGTTCGCCATAAGCGAGGTAGCCAATTTCAGCGATGTAGTCGCGATCGGTCTGGGGAATTTCGACAAAGCGATCGTGTGCTGCCTCTGCACATTCATACTGCTTCACCAGCTGCGGAGTTTGATAACTCAAATCAATGCCAGTCAAATCATACAGCCGCACTGCCAATTGAGTACCGCCTTGTTGCCACAGTTCTGCTTTCTTGGCTGGGGAAATCTCCCAAGAGACATGAGCCGATGTATAAGTATGCGGTGTGAGCACAATACTACTTTCTTCATCAGCATCAACTGCAATCGTCTCATTTGGAGCATCCGCTCCGAAAGTGCTAGCCCAAGCGCCAACTCCCGCGCCTGCTGCTAAAGCTGCGGCTGCGGCCAAATCTGTGGAGTTAGCTTCCCCAACAGTCGGCTCGGCAGGAAGTTCTGACTCTGGGAAACTTAAAGTGGGTTCGGCTGCATCCGCTACCACATTCAATGCATCTTGACTCAATACATCTTCTGGAAATTCCGGTAAATCGAGCAGTGAAGATGTATCTGTCTCTGATGCTTCCACATCGGCTGTCGTTTCGTCGGATTCCACTAAGGGCAATTCATCTATTGAGGCTGTATCTTCAGTTGAGGTGATACTCTCTAGCCAGTTCAATTCTGCCTGAAGTTCCTCCTCTGCCTCATCTTCACTAATTGCTGTGTCCCAGTATCCAAAATCAGATGATGCTTGTGGCACATCTGGTAATTCCGGGAGTGGGGCTGTCACCTCAGATGAAGGCAGTTCCCCATCAGACAACTCTTCTGGAATATTACCTGGGTAAGGATATGAAGTATTTACTACAGCCGCCGGAGCTTCTATATCCCATGCAATTTCATCAGACTCCGGAGTGTATGTCTCCGTATAATTACTTTGGTTAGCTGTCTCATCAATGGCATTTGGTTCTGTTTCTTTATTGCTAAAGGTAGACCAGGTAGCCGTCCCGATACCTGTTGCTATAGCTGCACCACCTAAAGCTGCGGCTCCTAAGTTATTCTTTTCTGGACCATTCGCTACGCCCGATGTCGCGCCTTCATAGAGGTTAGAAGTACCATTACTTGTTTCTTGTACTAAATTTGCTGTCTCCTGAGTAGCATTTTGGTTCAGATCGGATTGTGTTTGAGCGTAGATGTTGAAGGGAGTGCGATCGGGGTTTTCTTGCTCTGGGAAGTGCGGTACTGTCTGTTCCTCCAGCGTCGTTCCATTCAGGGAGGAACCTGTGCTGGCATCAAGCGCCGCCGTTTCTCCATTGGGTGGATGAGGATTTGATGCTGGTAAATTGTCTGTTGTTTGGGTGGGCAATGGGGGTTTTCTCAGAATCCACCATAGTGCAGAGCCACCTACACTTATAAAAAAGACAGGTAGCAGCAACCACAATGGTGTTTCTTTATTTACAATTGGAGCGCTTTGTGTAGGTGCAGCCACAAAGGGCTGTTCGCCAAATGCAGAACTAGTGGCACTAGGGGAAGGCGTAGGCGCTGGTGTCGTTTCGCCACCTGGAGAAGCTGCAACAGCAGGTTGTAAGACACTGGCTGCGATCGCCTCGGCTTCGGCAGCTCTACCTTTTTCTATAGCCTGCTGTCCTGCGGGTGCTAGGGTAAAGCCAAGAAAATCTACTGTGGTTAAACTCTGATCTTTTTTGTAAACGTAAACTAAAGGTTGCGAGAAAGGATATCTCGCATCAGCTGGCAAGGCTTGATGTAATTGCAGAACTCGCACATCTTTCAACTTTGACACCTGATTAGCTAATACATAGCTGATACCGTCTTTGCCCAGTTGTTTGATGATTTCTGCGGTATTATCGTCACTTACTTGGGTAGCATTAGCCCCTGTAGCAAATTCAGCAGTTTTGAAAGCTGGATAAGTACGAAAAGTATTGCGAGTTTCACTCGTGTTTGGGCGATCGATGAATCGAATCTTGGCTGAAGGCCCTCCCACTTGTGACCAATTTGTAATTTGTCCCCGGAAAATCCGGGCAAATTGCCTATTAGTCAAGCTTCCTTTGAAAGGATTATCTGCACCAACCACGATCGCAATCTTCTCACGCTGCAAACGAACTTGTTCTAGTCCTTGAGCTTTTTCTGCTGGCGTCAACCCGCGCCCCATTGCGACTATATCGATTTTGCCATCTAGCAAATCTTTCAGCGCTTTCTCAGTGCCGTTAGCAGCAACTTCAACCTTTTTACCAATAAACTGTTTTTCAAAACTTTCTTTCAGGCTTTGGTTGATTGCACTCAAGCTACTGGAACCGTCAATCCGCACTATCGGTTCATTCTGCACTGTTTGTGGCAGTGGCGAATAGGTAGCTTCAGGTGTCGATTGTGCCAGCATCGGTGCTGATATCACCAGAGATGCTGCCATCGGGGTTGTAGCTAAAGCAACCCATAATAACAGTCTGACTATCGAAGTATCTTTTTTTTCTTGTTGCCACATAAGCCCCTTAATTAAAGTAAAAAATAGAAAGCCTGCCAGTCCTAAATCGCGATCTTTATAAAGATAATGGAGGAGACGGGCTAATTATACATCTGAGTTATCTTTAGTTCTAATTACTTCAAAGCACTTATGCTGATTTATACTTCGCTCTAGCTTGGATAGCATGATAATTTATACTCTAATTGCCAAAGTCTGTTTACTATAAATTCTTCTAAGTTATATTGCAACTTATACACAAGTTGGTAGTTGATGGCCGCGATTATGAATTATTGAATTACTAAAACTGGTAAAGTGTAGCAAATTCAATATTATTTAACAATATTATTTTTAGTAGTGCTGAGTCTGAGTTATGAGTTATGAGTTATGAGTTGGGAAAAGGGGAAAGGTTAAAGGGAAAAGGTTTTTATTTTTCCTTTACCCTTTCCCCCTTACCCTTTTCCCTACAAATGCCAAGAAGTCTAATGACTAGGGAACTCCAAAAAATAAATTATCCAATTTGTCTACTCAACTAGACTTCTTTCTTCCTTGTCCCCCTTGTCCCCCTTGTCTTCCTTGTCCCTCTGCTATGGAATATTTTTTTACTTGCAAGTACCCTACTTCTTGTTCAGCACTTATTTGAGATAACAATGACAATCTGGCTTATCTATTAGTGACTCCACCAAAGCATTTAGGGCAGTTGCAGCTAATGCGCCACCTCCTAAAGTCCCTTCAACTGTAATATAAGGTATCCCTTGTTGCATCAGTTGTCGCTTGGCCGCGGGAGCATGACTAAAGCCAATGGGCATTCCAATTACTAATGCAGGCTGAATTTTTTGGTTAGCGTTGGCGTAGCCCGTCGTAGACATCGCTTTACAAGCTTCCAGAAGTACTGAGGGAGCATAACCAACTATCAACACACAACCATTACTTACTTGCAGCAATTTTTCTCGCCATTCTCGATGCTGCCAAAAAGCAACTTCTGCTTCTGTGGCAGTGGTAATATGGGGGTTATCAATCAAGGTTTCGGTGCGGCATCCCAAGTGAAGTAATCGGGTTTGATCTAAAGCAGCAGCAACCGTTTGAGTATCGACAACAATTTGACAACTTGCAGATAAAGCTTTTCGACTAGCGGCGATCGCATCTCGACTCAATTTCACAAAGGATACTAAACTGACATCGCCACAAGCCAAAACCAACTGAGAAATTAAGTGCTGTTCAATTTCCGAACGGTGAGACAAATCAGGTAATAAACGTTGTAGCGATTCAGTAAAAGCTTCTGAATGGGTATGAATTTCGGCATCCAAACCACTCCAGAGATTTTCCAATCCTCCCAATCCAGCTTGGGTTTCAACATCAAGTAACTTCAGTTGCGCCAAAACTTCCGCCTGGATAATTTGACAATGGCGATCGCGTCCCAATAATCCTTCTAATGCTGATGCAGTTTGTCGCAGTTGAGAAATTTGTTGCATCACCGCGCGATATTGCTGCTGGAGTTGTCCCATAAGGTTAACCGTTGTGTCGGCTTCTGGTTCCACTTCCAAAATATTGCGGATATGGTTTAGCTGAAACCCTTGCTGCTTGAGTGCGACAATCCGTTGCAACCGGAGGACATCTTTTTGGGTATAGAGACGGTAATTGCTTGGCGATCGCACTGGTTGCGGTAACAGTCCCAATTGATGATAATGGCGCACCATGCGCGGAGTCAAACCGCCGCCCACTGCATCAGTGAGTTCTTTAATAGTTAAGCAACCAGCATTCATAAATTTACTCTAATAACGGCAAAATTCTTTGTAATTCTCCACAAGCCGCCTGAAGAGATGGCGGTGCATTTTCATCTAAACTCCCTTGAGAACACTGGTTTGCTAATTCTTCAACACCGGGTTTACAAATTGCCTCATTTTTAGGAAATTTTGGATATTTTGATTTTTCTCCTTCTTCTTCAACAACTTCTCCTGTCCGTAAATAATGTATCCAAGTTTCGATATTTCTTTTTGGCACAAAGATTGCTATTTTCTCATTAGGCTTACGAAGTTCCTGTGAATTTTCTATCAGTGCATCATCTAATTCTTTTAGTGTTGCCTTTACTGTCGCAGTATCTGCATCAATCAATACTACTAGCATTCCTGAACGATAGTTTTTTCTCCGGTATTCTTTAACCTCTGCTGCATAATGCTTTCTAACAAACTGCTCTCCTGCACCTTTACCTGTTGGGGAAGTTCTAATTGTGATGTTTTTTGGATTTATATTAAAGCCTCGCTTTTTCAAAAAATGATATGCAAAAACTTGCTGCTGTAGATCCTCACACAAGATTACTATCTGTACTCTATTCTGGGTCATACAGCCAGCCCCGCGCAATCAGTTCTGAAATTGGTAATCCCGAATTTTCAGTTTCTTCATTACTAATTGGTTTCACTCGTACAGGTGCATTACTTCGACGCTCAAACCAATAACCTATGGGTGAAGCTAGAAGATAATTAATTAATACAGGATGATGAGAGATTAGTAAAGCTTGTATTTTTCCGTCAATACAAAAATCATAAAGTTGAATTAGCCAAGGTTGAATTTCCGGCAGAGCTAAAAAATTCTCTGGCTCATCAATGCAAAGTGTATAATCTTCAGATTCAGTGCAATAGAGAATGGTGTATAGAGCAATTACCACTTTTTGACCATCGGATAATTCACCAAAGCGATAATCAATAATCTTTGTCCTATCTTCATCTGTTGAAATTCGTAATTTTAAAATTCGATAATTTTCACTGAACTGTTCAAATTTAAAACTTACAAAACGATCTAATATATCTTTTAGAACATTCATCAGTTCAGCAACCTTACCCTGATCTTGAGAAATGTAACGATACCAAGAAACAAAATTCTCCATTCTATAAGTCAATTGTATTTCTTCATCTCCACTACCATCAACCATCAAACTAGGAATTATTTTGACGATAATAAATCTTTCTATACGTTTTTTGAACCAAGTCAGTTTTGTGTTATCAGGTCTTGGCATTAATGAGGGCAACATGGATTGCGACCAGTCAAATGAGTATTTTGGCCCTTCTGAATAATTATCTCTAAAAAGTTGAACTTCACCCATTTCAAATTTTAACAAAGGTTGGTTATCAAACCAAAGACGTTCATATTCAATACGGCTTTTTTCTTGAGTATGTTTAATGGCAAGTTCATATTTGTAATATCCACCATTTCCAGCAATATCTAGCTCAAAACGTTGAATTGGCAAAGTCTGCCAGCGAGTGCAGTCAATAGATTTAAAAATTCCCTCTACTTTAGAATCACCGCTCACAAAAGTTTGAATTTTTCGCAAGACCTCAAAAACAGTTGATTTACCTACTCCGTTACCACCAAGAAACAGGTTAATCGAGTCAAAATTCATCTCAAAATTGACCAAGCAGCGAAAGTTATCAATATATATTCGCTTTAGCATAGATTTTTTCCTACTAGTGCAATTTTAAACGTAACAGTTAAATCGCCGCATTTACCCACATCCCGCTTTTGAAAAACGCTCCAAGAACAAAGATAAAAATTTAACTTTGCGTACCTCTGCGCTTCCCTCAGCGCCCCTTTGCGTTTCAAAATCATTATAAGCCTTGACATTAACATCAATGTCAAGGTTTAGCGTGAGAGAGTCCTTATTAATTCACTTCTCATGCTCTATCACCAACGTTTTAGCCAATTCACCAGAGAACACGCAGATACCGTAGCCGCTTTTTTATGTGGCTTACTGTTACTTTTCGGATGGTTCGCCTTGCATCTCGGTTGGTTGGGATGGGCGTTCCTGCTACTACCCGCCGCTTATGTAATTGGTGGTTACGAAAGTGCGCGGGAAGGATTGACTACCCTCTTCAAAGAAAAAGAACTCGATGTAGATTTGCTGATGATTGTCGCCGCCATTGGTGCTGCTAGTCTCGGCTTATGGCGAAGAGAATATCATTTAATTATTGATGGGGCAATTTTGATTCTGATCTTTGCTATCAGTGGCGCATTAGAAGGCTATACAATGGCGCGAACTGAGCGGAGTATCCGCAGTTTGATGAGTTTGACACCAGATACAGCAAGGGTTTTACTTCAGGGAAGGGAAGAGGAAATTCCGATCGGTCAGCTAAAAGTGGGTGATGAAATTGTTGTCAAACCCGGAGAGCTAATTCCTACTGATGGGATAATTTTATCTGGTTACAGCACCCTCAATCAAGCTGCAATTACAGGCGAGTCTTTACCTGTAGAGAAAACAGTCGGCGCAGAAGTATTTGCTGGTACGCTCAACGGCTATGGTGCATTGCAGATTAAAGTACACAAACCAGCCCAAAGCAGTTTAATCCAGCGTGTAATTCGCTTGGTAGAACAAGCAAAAACAGAAGCACCTCCTTCCCAAGAGTTTATCGATCGCTTTGAGAAAGGATATGCCAAAGTCATTGTAGTAGCTGGGATATTGCTGGCAACTTTACCCCCATTTCTTTGGGGGTGGGATTGGGAAACAACAATTTATCGCGCTCTTACTTTCCTGGTGGTGGCTTCTCCCTGCGCGTTGATGGCTGCAATTATGCCCACGCTGCTTTCGGGAATCGCCAATGGTGCAAGACAGGGGATTTTGTTTAAAAATGGGGCGCAGTTGGAGAAGATTGGCAAAGTCCGAGCGATCGCATTTGATAAAACTGGTACTCTCACAACAGGACAGGTGCAGGTATTTCAAGTATTTTCCACTAGTGAATACACGCAACAAGATGTGTTAAAAGCTGCCGTTAGTGTGGAATCTTATTCAGAACATTCCATCGGTAAGGCAATTGTACAGGCGGCTAGTGAAACAGTTCGAGTATTGGCGGTTCCCGTCGAGTCGAAACCGTTGAACCCGAAGGGCGATTTAGATTTGGTTGATGCAATCCAAGTGCAAGCCATACCCGGACAAGGAATTGTCGGAATTGCTCAAGAACAACAAGTGATTGTGGGTAATGCCGTTTTTGTGCAGCAGTATGTCACAAATTTACCTGAAGAACTGCGAAAAAAGGCTCAATCTTGGGAGCAACAAGGTAAAACTGTGGTTTGGGTAGCACAGAAAGGAAAAAGAGCAGGGGTGCAGGGGGGCAGCACTTCGGCTACGCTCAGTGACCGAGGGGCAGAGGTGATGGGTGTAATTGCTCTTGCAGATGAAGTAAGAGCAGAAGCAGCCGCAACCATTAGCCGATTAAAGAAACTGGGAGTTGAACAAATTGTCATGTTAACCGGGGATAATCAGGAAACTGCTTACAGTGTCGCCAAAGCAGTAGGAATCGATCGGGTATATGCCCAACTTTTACCAGAAGATAAGCTGAATATTATCCGCCGTTTACAGCAACAATATCAAACTGTGGCAATGGTAGGCGATGGCATTAATGATGCACCAGCTTTAGCGCAAGCATCTGTAGGTATAGCGATGGGAGTATCTGGTAGCGATGTGGCATTGGAAACCGCAGATATCGTACTGATGGCAGACAGATTAGAAAAAATTGCTGTAGCGATGCATTTGGGCAGGCGATCGCAAGCCATAGTAAGACAAAATATAGTTGTAGCGTTGAGTTTCATTATGTTGCTTTTAGTCGGCAACTTTCTCGGAAATATTAACCTACCCATCGGCGTCATTGGCCATGAAGGTTCCACAGTATTAGTTACCCTTAGTGGACTAAGATTATTGAAATGAGATAGCACGCAAGATAAGCAACAAAACCCAGATGTAGAGACGCGATTTCTCGCGTCTTCAAAAACCATAAATACCCGAAATCACTGAAAATTGATGAATTATATCATGTCCGCTTGATTGCTTATTAAACCCGAAGAACCCCACCCCGCCAAAGCTGTGCTTTGTCTCTTCTCCCCGCAGGCGCGGAGGGGTTGGGGGTGGAGTTCTTTTATTATGGGTAATTTGGCGGACATGATATTAGAAACTCTCATCGGGTCAAAAAAACAAAATTTGAGTATGAAATGTGGTCAATACTCAATTCGTATTAGACGTAAATTATTATTTTGACTTCTTAACTCTTAACTCCTAACCCCTAACTCTTAACTCCTAACTCTTGCTCATGCAAACCGATCCAAAACCAGGAACACTTTACGTTGTCGGTACACCAATTGGCAACCTGGAAGATATCACCTTTCGGGCGGTACGAATTTTGCAAACTGTGGATATCATTGCTGCGGAAGACACGCGTCATACGGGGAAACTCTTACAGCATTTTCAAGTTAAAACCCCCCAAGTGAGTTACCACGAACACAATCGTACCAGCCGTATTCCAGAATTATTAGAGCATTTAGTTAATAATAAAGCGATCGCTCTGGTGAGCGATGCGGGGATGCCGGGTATTTCCGATCCTGGATATGAACTAGTGAAAGCCTGCATTGAAGCGGGAATTCCTGTAGTTCCCATTCCTGGCGCTAGTGCAGCAATTACCGCTTTGAGTGCAGCTGGACTACCAACAGATCGATTTGTCTTTGAAGGCTTTCTCCCAGCGAAAACTCAACACAGACAAGAACATTTAGAATCTCTGCAAACAGAATCTCGCACTTTGATTTTCTATGAATCGCCGCACCGTTTACGAGATACTTTGCAAGACTTAGCTCTTGTTTGGGGAAGCGATCGCCAAATTGTGCTAGGACGGGAGTTAACTAAATTGTATGAAGAATTTTGGCGGGGGACAATTGCCGAAGCGATCGCTTACTACACTCAACGAGAACCCCAAGGTGAATATACATTAGTAGTAGCGGGAATTCCAGCCAGTCAGCCCCAACTGACAGAAGCAGAATTGATAGCCGAATTGAAACAGTTAATTAATCAAGGAATATCGCGATCGCAAGCTAGCCGTCAGTTAGCAAAATTTACTTCCCTTCCCCGTCGCCAACTATATCAACTAGCTCTTTCTATAGTCTCCAGTTCTGAACCTTGAACGACTGATATCGCTTTTTTGAAAATCAGAAATCTAGATGTGAAATGTCTATATTTCTTTATTTTTTTTCCTTTTCTGTCCTTCTCTACGAAATACTACAGACATCTTGAAAAGTAACTTTTGCTTTCCGGTTGGGGTGCTAAAGGGAAGGGAAAATTCCATACCGTTACCCTTTAACCCACTTCTGTAAGAAGTCCTACGCTTACCCATACAGGCAAGCTAGCTACACGTCGTCTCTCATCTAGAATGCGGTTAGCTTCCTTATCTACATCTTGTATGATGTCAAATAGGACTGCTATACAAATAGTTGAATGTACAGAATGTGACTAATTTGTATATTCATCCTCAAAGATGACTTGGCGAATATTCAAATGATGTCTAAAGATTTATGATATTAGTTCTTTAGATAGATCGGAAATTTTAGAAGTAAACTTTAATATGAAATAGTCAAATGCAAATAAAGCCGATTTTAAGTGAAGGAGAAATTCGATGACTAACATTATTGCTTGGTTGGTTTTGGGTTTAATCGCAGGTGCGTTAGCTAAGTTATTTTATCCTGGAACCCAAGGTGGCGGTATTATCTCTACCATTATATTAGGAATCCTTGGAGCCGTATTCGGTGGTTATTTGGGTCAAGTATTACTAGGAAGTGGTTCGGCAGCAGCTGCATCTGCCGGAGCTTTATCTCTAGGAAGCATTTTATTTGCTGTTATTGGTGCAATGATACTAATTTTCCTTTGGGGTTTACTAACTCGTCGCGCTGTGTAATTACCTCAAATACCTCAAACTGAGGTAACAATCTTGGGAATCACTTCTAACTGCAATAAACCAGTAAAATGACATTAGAGAAAGAGCGAAGAACTATAGGAGTTTTCGCTGGGTATTCCGATGCACAATTGGTACTTCAGGAACTAAAAGCTTCTAATTTTCCAATGCACAAAGTTTCTGTTATTGCACGGAATACAGAAGAAGAAAGTGATATTGCTGGTGTTGAAATCATCAAAAACACTGGCAATACATCCTTAAAAGATACTGCTGGAGCCGTTGCTAGTGATACTTTAGGGGGTACTAGTGGCTTATCAGTCGATATAGTCCTCCTGGTAATTCCTGGTATAGGCCCAGTCATCTTAGCCGGAGCGGAAGTAACAGCGATCGCTACCACTTTAGCAGGTGGTTTATCCAGTTTGTTCCTAAGTTTAGGAATTTCTGAAAGGCAAGCACAAGGTTATAGCGATCTTGTCTGTAAAGGTTACTATTTGGTGATAGTAACCGGTATAGACATAGAAATTCGTCTTGCCAAGAGGATCTTTAATCGCCGCGATATTCAACAATGGGGAGTCTTTGAGCCATACTCGACCCCAAATAATCGCTACAAATATGCACTCGGTATTTTTTATCGATATCAAGACGCACAAGCAGCGGTTACTGAATTGAGAACCGCTGAATTCCCCATGAGTCAAATATCAATAGTTGTGAAAAATACAAGCAATCTGGGTGATATTTCTGGGGTGAATATCAGCAGTTCCCAAGATAAATATACTACTTTAGGAATTTCTGATGAGCTGACTAAATATTATGAGCATCATCTGACTCTTGGTCATTACTTATTAGTACTAAAAGGCACTGATATCTATGTGGCAGGTGCAAGAGCTATTTTAGAGAGTAATAAGGTTCAACATTTTAGTATTTATAGTCAATCCGAGCTTGATGCAGCTAGAAGCGATCGCCAGGTGATTAACAACTTCTAGTTAAACGTCAAGTTAATATCACCAGATTTCTCAACATACCATGATTGTGCATATTCCTAACAATACTTTTGTACTATAATTTATCTACTTCTATGGGTATAGGTTGTCTTTTAAAACCTTGACTTTCCTGGGAAATGCTGCTGGCGATCGCTAAGGTTACGGTTTGTGTAGATTGATGTATAATGGCATAGATGTCATATCCAATTGCGAAATACACTATATCTAGTGTCTAGATAAATTACGTTTTAATTAATTGAATTTTACTAATTAGGCTGTTTAATTTTACTATCCAGTCTTTTTGTTAATTTCAAAGTTATTGAACCATTACAATATAACTTTAAAGATATCATTTTTTAGCTAATGTTAAATTGAAAATTTAAGCATCTAAGCAAAAATTTTTACCTATCCCCAGCAATATTAAATTAAAAATATAATCAAGTAATTGCTTCTTTTGAAAGAAGTTATACTATTGAATGGCTTATTGTCAAAATCTTAAATAAAAATATTAGTATTTAGTTATATACTTACTTAAGTATCATTACATTTGTAAAAAGTTAGGATACAAATGATAATAGTTGGTGTGCAAAAAATTAGGTATATCCTAGATAAACTAAATATCCCCTATTGATTTTGCATAGCCAAAACATAATTAAATAGTCTCAAAACAGAAATAATTTGAATACCTGCGTGGAGTAATGTTAAACCGTTTGAAGATTGGGCCCAAGATTGGAGTAAGTTTTGTCTTGAGTTTGGCAACTCTGACCACCATTGGTCTAATCTCCTACCAAAGCACCAATGAGCTAATTGAAACTTCGCGCAAAGAAAGCCATACTTACGAGGTGTTAAGTCAGCTAGAAGACCTCAACTTGCAACTGACAAATGCTGAGACAGGCCAACGCGGTTACATTATTACTGGAGAACAGCGCTATTTAGAACCTTATAACGCTGCCATTCAAGTACTGAATCAAAAAGTTAAAGAACTTCAAAGGTTAACGGCAGATAACCGCAACCAACAAAATCGGCTTGATGTTTTGCAGCCACTACTAACCGAGAGGATGGCTGTAATGAAAGATGTCATAGAGCTACGGCAAAGCCAAGGCTTAGAAGCTTCTCAGAAAGCTGTTTTGACAGACCAGGGTAAGCGACTGATGGATAATATCCAGAAAGTTATCCAGGCGATGAAAAATGAAGAGAATACACTGCTAAAACAGCGTTCTGAGAAGGCACAAGCAGCTGGTCGGCAAACCCTCGCCAGCATTGTCTATAGTATTCCCTTCTTTTCTTTGCTCTTAGCTTTGATTGGATTCACCCTGACTAGACATATCTCTGTACCCCTGAAGCAAATATCTGATTTGGCAGAAAAAATGGCGGATGGGGATTTATCGGTAAGTTTACCAGATAGCGATCGCCAAGATGAAATTGGCGTGTTGACGCGCACCTTCAACCAGATGATCGTTAATCTGCGAAACACGACTCAGAAAAATGAGGAGCAAAACTGGCTCAAATCTAACTTAGCTGAATTTACTCAGATGCTCCAAGGGCAGCGAAATCTGGAAAGCGTGTCTAGTCTGATATTGTCGAATTTAGCACCACTAGTTGGGGCATCACAGGGTGTTTTTTATGTGATGGACTCCATAAACGACCAGCCTGTGCTGAAGTTGCTGAGTGGTTATGCTTATAAAGAGCGAAAAAACCTAGCAAATCAGTTTCGTTTGGGTGAGGGATTAGTGGGACAATGCGCCCTAGAAAAACAAAGAATCCTCCTCACAGAAGTTCCCAGTGACTATATCCGCATCACTTCCGGCTTGGGAGAAGCACCACCGCTAAATATTATTGTCTTGCCCATACTATTTGAGGGGGAGGTAAATGCTGTAATTGAACTTGCCTCTTTTGGGCCTTTTAACCAGTTGCACCTAACATTTTTAGAGCAGTTGAGTGAAAATCTGGGTGTATTTTTAAATAACATCGCCTCACAATTGCAAACACAGCAACTACTTGAAGAGTCTGTTGCTCTAACAGAAGAACTGCAAACCCAGCAAGAAGAACTACAACAAAGCAATCAACGCCTGGAAGAACAGGCGCACGAGTTAGAAGAATCACAATTTCTTGTCAAGCAATCTAACGAAGAATTGCAACAACTAAATGAGGAGCTAGAAGAAAAAGCAGAATTGTTAGAAGTTCAAAATCGGGAAGTGGCCCGCAAGAACCAGGAAGTCGAGCGAGCGAGGAAGTCTTTGGAAGAAAAAGCTGCACAACTGACCCTGTCTTCCAAATATAAGTCAGAATTTCTGGCGAATATGTCTCACGAATTGCGGACACCGTTAAATAGCTTATTAATTTTAGCAAGGCTGTTAGCAGATAACTCGCTTAACAACTTGACCGACAAACAGATAGAGTACAGCCGGACTATTTACTCGGCTGGAACTGATTTGCTGGAATTAATCAATGACATTCTTGATTTGGCAAAAATTGAGTCGGGTACTATATCGCTCGATATTGAGCAAATTGCTCTTGCAGATTTGGAAACATCTCTAGAGCAGACTTTCCGGCAAGTTGCCCACAATAAAGAAATCAGTTTTACCATTGAACGGGATGAGAAGTTACCCCCGACAATTTATAACGACTCCAAACGTCTGCAACAAGTGCTGAAAAATCTCTTAGCTAACGCCTTTAAATTCACAGAACAGGGAGGTGTAAAGTTACAAATATTCCAAGTTGATAATTCCACAATCGCTTTTGCCGTCAGCGACACGGGCATAGGCATTCCAGCCGAAAAGCAGAAGATCATTTTCGAGGCATTTCAGCAAGCAGATGGCACAACTAGCCGCAAGTACGGCGGAACTGGCTTGGGCTTGTCCATTAGCCGTGAATTAGCTCAACTGTTGGGAGGGAGAATTGAACTACTCAGCCAGCCAGGACAGGGAAGCACTTTCACCCTTTACTTGCCCAAACAACAGCAAAAGAATAGTCAAAATATCACCACACCACCCCTTGAGCCAACCACCCCGATGCGCACAGCATCGACCATAAAAGAACTGCCAATTGTGGAAAACAGACCCACAACTGTGGATATCTCTCCATCAGTGAAAGTACTTCCCAGCTTACCCCACGAGATTCCAGATGACCGAGAAATAATTCAACCAGGCGATCGCATTTTGCTAATTATCGAAGATGACGATAAATTCGCCCGCATCTTACTAGATATGGCACGTCAGCAGGGTTTTAAAACTATTGTTGCTTTACAAAGCAAACAAGGTCTAGCACTGGCAGAACAGTTTAAACCCAATGCAATTATGCTAGATATCCACATGCCAGAGATGGATGGTTGGACGGTGCTGGATCGTCTCAAACATAAACCAGATACCAGACATATACCAGTACACATACTTTCTGTTGATGAAAGACAACAACGGGGATTACAGCTAGGAGCAATTACTTATCTCCAAAAACCCGTGTCTCCAGAAGCGCTAACTCAGGTATTGACTGAGATTAAAGGCTTTATTGAGCGTCAGGTAAAAAATCTCTTAATTGTAGAAGATGACCCCGTACAAGCCCAAAGTATTATCGAACTGATTGGTAATGGCGATGTCCAGAGTACAGCAGTCGGTACAGGGGCAGAAGCTCTCGCGATTTTGCGATCGCAACACTTTGATTGTATGGTACTGGATCTCGGTCTGCCCGATATGAGCGGGTTTGCCTTAATTGAGCAGATAAAACTTGAACCTAGGCTTTTGAAACTGCCGATAATTGTTTACACCGGCAAAGAACTCAGCCGACAAGAAGAAACCCAGCTACGGGGACTAGCAGAAACAATTATTATTAAAAATGTGCGATCGCCAGAGCGGTTGTTAGATGAAACTGCTCTCTTTTTGCATCGGGTGCAAGCAAATTTGCCCACACCAAAACGGCAAATGCTAGAGCAACTCCATCAAACTGACCCGGTACTGGCTAATCGGAAAATTTTGATTGTAGATGATGACCTCAGAAATATTTTTGCCCTGACCAGCTTTTTAGAAAGCTATCAAATGCAAGTGCTATTTGCCGAAAATGGCAGAGATGGCATAGAAAGACTGCAAGCTAATCCTGAGATTAATATAGTATTGATGGATATCATGATGCCGGAAATGGATGGTTACGAAACCACCCGTGCCATCCGCCAACAACAACAGTTTCGCTCACTACCAATCATTGCTTTAACTGCCAAAGCCATGCCAGGTGACAAAGAAAAGTGCATCGAAGCTGGAGCCTCTGACTACATCACCAAACCTGTAGATACCGAGCAGTTGCTTTCACTGCTCCGAGTTTGGTTATATCGTTAAGGAAGTAGAGAGTCTCTCGTTCCCATGCAGAGCAAATCCCCGTTACAAAACTTGATTACGAATTACGAATTATTTTAACTTTTGCATAAATTCCTGATGTTCAGTGGCAGCTAAACCTACTTGCAGGACAGATAACACCGTTGCCATTTCTCCTGACAACAAGGCAGATACATTAAAAGCAAAAACCCACACTGCACCCAATCAAGGGGTCAATGTGGGTAATTTATCCCTGTAACGGGAATGTAGTTAGCGAAACATACTACTAACTGAAGTATCTTCATGAATTCGCCAGATAGTTTCTCCCAAGAGATTAGCTACTGACAGCACCACTAGTTGGGGAAAACGATTGTTTTCTGGTATGGGAATGGTATTGGTGACAATAACTTCTTCAAACAAACCACTAGACAACCGCTCCACCGCTGGTGGAGAGAATACCGCATGAGTTGCACAGGCATATACCTGACGCGCTCCTTCTTCACGCAGTAATCTCGCTCCTTCTGCGATCGTTCCCCCAGTGTCAATCATGTCATCCACTAACACTGCTGTTTTACCTTTAACATCGCCAATGATATTTAACACTTCAGCAACATTATGTGCCTGACGACGTTTGTCAATAATCGCCAGTGGAGCATCATCCAGTTTTTTTGCAAATGCCCTAGCTCGTGCTACACCACCAACATCAGGAGAAACAACTACCAGATCGGGCAGTTCTTTGCTTGCTAGATAATCCAGCAATACTGGTGAACCATAAACATGGTCAAAGGGGATGTCAAAATACCCTTGAATCTGAGCCGAGTGTAAATCCATTGCGAGAACGCGGTTGGCACCTGCTTCCACGATCAAGTTAGCAACCAGTTTGGCGGTTATTGATTCTCGTCCTGCCGTTTTGCGATCGGCACGAGCATAACCATAGTAGGGAATTACTGCCGTTACCTGTCGCGCAGAAGCTCGACGACAGGCGTCAACCATAATCAATAATTCCATCAAATGATCGTTGACGGGTTGACAACATGGTTGGATTAAATAAACATCACAACCTCGAATAGATTCTTGGATTTGAACGTAAAGTTCTCCATCCGCAAATCTTTTGCGAATCATTGGTCCCAAGTCCATGCCCAGATAACGAGCGACTTCTTGAGACAGTTGTAAATTGGCAGAGCCAGAAAACAGCCGCAGGCGATGATTATCGTTCAGTCCTGTTGCAGATGGTTGCACTTTGAAAGTTGCAGAACTGAGCACAGCAGATCCTCTATGTGCATTCATAGTAATATTATCATTAGAGATTTAATAGATTTAACCAAGAAATAGCCTAAAAAAACATCTGTAAGTTTTGTTGAAGCTTCCATACAAAATTTAAACATTTTTCCATGAAATTATTATTCGCTACTTATCTAGTCTTCTTGGCAAACAAGCTATTCATAGCTTAACTGACATCAAGTCGATGCACTAGGTCTATAGTTCAATTTTTTGGTTGAGGTAAATAAGCCTAATTGCTTAAACATTATTGGTGTGCTAAGTTCTTCTAATTACCTCATTGATAGCTGACAGTAAAGCATTGACAACTTTAGTTGATATTAAAAAGTTTGTTCTCACACAGTATAGCACTTGTAACTAAGTAGTCAAAAAGTAGCTTATTACTCTATAATCTACGCATTGACAAAAGTGACAGTTATTATAAAGCCTAAAAAAAAAAGCTGGCAGTGGACAAAATTTATCCACGCACTAGCAAGTTTTTAGATAAAGATTAAATAAATATGTTTTTTTGATACTTAAATACTTTTTAATAAAAGTAATTTTACTTAAGTAACTTGGTGTAAATATTTTTACTTAAAAGTTTGTAGTTGAATATAGAAAAATTGTTCAATATCAATGATATTGAATTTGTCTGCGAACATTCTGTCAAGTATAAGCTACCAATCACATCTGAACTAGTTAGTGACCGTATTATTGCTGAGATAAAATTAGGACTTTTGGGTATGCCTGATTTTTGACCTGATTTTTGAGTGGTTGCGATCGCTCTACTTGGGTGCAGCGAGAACTGCCTCTGCCCAGCGATTCAAACGAATCGTAATTTTGGATATTGGAGCGATCGCCGAGGGAATAAATTCGGTAAATAGCTCAATGGCATAATTTTGAGAACTTTGCAGATGAAAAATTTTCAAATTTTTTGATGCACTAGTCCAAATTTAGGATCGAAGAGAAACGCCATCTAGCTTAAATAAGAATTGACAAAATCAAGATTTGTAGTGCTAAATAAATTATTATTGAGTGAAATATAGCGATTACCAGTTACGTGAGGTATAGATAATATTTTCAAACGCAAAGGGACGCAAAGTAAAGCGCAAAGGCACGCAGAGATTTGTACCTCAGCAGACTAGGAAACGCTATAACACTATTCTTTATAAAGACGCTCGCTACCTATTTTATTGTGCAGAAGCTTGGCTTACACAAGCACAGTTAGCCGATTGCAATTTTTATTTTTCCACAGGTATTGATTGAAAAAGAGATGAGTGATTTGTATAACTTCGATTTTCAAGTTAATTTTGAATATTTCAAAATTTATCGTTTTCTCAGGCAGAGAAATTGAATTGAGGAGTTATGCAGTAGGAAACAACCTTGCTCTGGTACAGTCTACTTGTTGAGTATAGTAGAATATTGCCGCAGGTAACTGTCCGTCGCCTCTTGGACTTAATCTTTGTGGGTGACTTCCTCCTCAGTTGCTACTACACTCAATCAACCGATCATGCAACCACCGATTACAGTTGGCACTGTCTTGCAAAACCGTTACCGCATAATTCAAATTCTCGGACAAGGAGGATTTGGTAGAACCTATCTGGCAGAAGACCAGAGGCGCTTTAACGAACTTTGCGCGATCAAAGAATTGAATTCAACAGCAAGGTCGGCTTTGGATTGGGAGAGGGCACAAGAGCTTTTTCACCGAGAAGCTGCCATTTTATATCAAATCGAACACCCACAAGTGCCAAAATTTCGGGAAAGATTTGAGCAAGACCAACGCTTATTTTTGGTGGAGGACTACGTTGCAGGTCAGACGTACCGCACTCTGCTGGCTGAACGTCAAGCTGTGGGTAAAACTTTCACAGAGGCTGAAGTATTGCAGCTAATAGAGTTGTTGTTGCCTGTTTTAGAGCATATTCACAGTCGAGGAATTATTCACCGGGATATCTCGCCAGAAAACATTATTTTGCGAGATAGTGATGCGAAACCTGTGTTAATTGACTTTGGGGTAGTGAAGGAACTGGCAACGCGTTTACAATCGCCAAATAATCCCCTGCCAGAAACCACCGTGGGAAAATTAGGCTACTCTCCCAGCGAACAAATGCAAACAGGGGGAGCTTATCCTAGTAGTGATTTGTATGCATTAGCGGTAAGCGCGATTGTTTTGCTGACTGGTAAAGAACCAAAGGATCTATTCGATCAAAACCAACTAACTTGGAATTGGCAGCGGTGGGTAAAAGTGAACCCGCGATTTGCTCTAGTGTTGAATCGAATGTTGAATCATATACCGAGCGATCGCTATCAAAGTGCTACTAGTGTATCTCAAGCACTACAACCTTTACACGAAGTCAATCCTCCGAATGTGAATGTGTCTAACTTGCAGACAATGGCAGTTAGTCGCCGTCCTGACTTAGTAGCACCAGCAACTTCGCCCAAGAAAACCGCTCCTGTAATTCCATCAAGTCCCACAAACTCAATTTTGGATAATCCGTTAGCGATCGCCGCAATTGCCATTGGTGTCACGATCGTAGCAGGATTTGGTTCTTGGGCATTAGTCAGTTCCATCCGCAGTCAGTCAAAAACATCAGACGAGACGCTTCCACAAAATTTTCCTTCACCAGTAATTTCTAGTGGTACTACATTCACACCGACACCGACACTAACACCGACACCCACACCCACACTCACACCAACTAACGAGCCACCTGTTATATCTACTAAGCGCCTCAAGCTTACAACATCTAACCCAACCAGGGTTGAAGGTACTCTCAAAGCAAATCAAATTATCCAGTACAGCTTTTTTGGACGAGAAGGTACTAAATTAAACACGTTTATTGACCCAGAAAGCAACATTTTGCTAACAGTCTTAAGTCCCAATGGACAACCAATTGAGAATACTGCCCAACAAGTCACATTTTATCAAGGCACATTGTTGGTTACTGGTAGATATACTATTAAGTTAACTCTGCTTTCAGGTGTTGCCGAAAGCAATTACAATCTCAATGTTGCATTAGAAAAACCAGTCAAACCAATTCCCACAGAGACACCTTTGCCAATTCCCACAGAAACACCCTTGCCAATTCCCACAGAAACACCCTTGCCACTTCCTACAGAGACACCTTTGCCAATTCCCACAGAAACACCCTTGCCAATTCCCACAGAAACACCCTTGCCACTTCCGACCATTACTGAAGCGCCGACTTTGCCGCCGACTGATGGAACCCAACCATTTTCTGGCCAAAGAAATTAATGTTAAACACACTACTGATTACTGGAACTGATACGGAAGCTGGTAAAACTGTTTTAACAACAGCCTTAGCAGCTTATTGGCAAAAATATTACCCGCAGCGTCACTGGGGAATTATGAAACCGATTCAGTCGGGGATTGGCGATCGCGAGTGGTATCAAAAGCTATTCGTGCTAGAACAATCTGCTGAAGAAATCACACCTTTATACTTTCAAGCACCTCTGGCTCCTCCCATAGCAGCAGCAAAGGAAAATCGCCAAGTAGATTTAGCACTTGTGTGGCAAGCTTTGTCTAAGTTGCGATCGCAGCGTGATTTTGTACTTGTAGAAGCCTTGGGAGGTTTAGGTTCGCCAATAACTGAAGAATTAACGGTAGCTGATTTAGCGGGGGAATGGCGTTTACCAACAGTATTGGTAGTACCAGTGAGATTGGGTGCGATCGCTCAAGCAGTGGCGAATGTAGCATTAGCTAGACAATCGCGCGTCAATCTCAAAGGCATTGTTTTGAACTGCGTACAAAGACGAACGGATGCAGAAATAGCCGACTGGACACCATCTCAATTGATTCAATCACTCACTAACACGCCAGTTTTAGGCTGCTTACCCTATCTAGATAACCTGACTGATTTAGATAAACTTGCTCAAATAGCATCAGATTTAGATTGGGAAACACTAATACCAATTCAAAATTCAAAATTCAAAATTCAAAATTCAAAATAAAAGAACTCCTGCCTTCTGCCTCCATCCTAAATAGTTTTCATTGATAGACTGACAATGAATGTCGCCCCCTGTCCAATTCCTGGACTTTCGGCTAACACTGTACCACCGTGTAATTCTACCAAGTGACGGACGATCGCTAACCCTAATCCTAGTCCGCCATGCGATCGCGTGCTGGAACTGTCAGCTTGACGAAAGCGTTCAAATACATGGGGTAGAAATTCGGCAGCAATTCCTGCTCCCGTATCACTCACCCGAATTTGCACGTAAGATTCAATACACTCTAATTGCACATCAACCCTGCCGCCTTTGGGTGTAAACTTGACGGCGTTGGAGAGCAAATTCCACACAACCTGTTGCAAGCGGTTGGCATCGCCCACAACTATCTCCACTTTCGGGTCGAATTTACATTTGATGCTAATCTCTTTAGCCTGGGCTGCTGGATACACAGTATCAATTGCCGCCTCTACAAGCGATACAAGTTCAACCCGCTCCCTCCTTAAATGGAGTGTGCCTCTAATAATTCGTGATACATCAAGAACATCTTCAATTAATTGTGCCAGGGATCTAGTATTACGTTCAATTATCTCTAGTGCCCGGCCAGTAGTAGCTAGATCGAAGTTGCGAGTTCTAAGTAGCTGTGTCCAGCCCAGTATAGCATTGAGGGGTGTACGGAGTTCGTGGGAGAGTGTGGCGAGAAACTCATCCTTCATTCGGTTTGCAGTTTCGGCATCGGCGCGTGCTACTTGTTCGCGTTTCAGCAGTTCTTCGCGTTCTTGCTCTGCTTGCTTGCGATCGCTAATATCAATCATGAACCCATGCAGTAACTGTGGGCCATTTTCATCCCGCACTACATTTACAATGTCATAAAGCCAGACAACTCTGCCATCAGCAGCCAACATTCTGTATTCAAATTCGTAATTATTTAGTGATAGAGAAGATTCTTGGCAATACTGAATAGCCCACTTCCGATCTTCTGGATGCATATTTTTTTCCCAGAAATTATCGGTGTACCAGTCTGACAACGGATAGCCTAGAATCTCAACAGTTTGTGGCCCTACGTAAGTAAAATTCCCAGTATTGGCATTTACCTCCCAAGGAATCACGCGGACTTTTTCGGTAAGTGTTTTTAACCGTTTCTCGCTTTGTTTGAGAGCTGCTTCTGCTAACTTGTGAAGTGTAATATCTGTGACAAGGGCAACAAATCCTGCAACTCTTCCCTCCTGACTGAACTGGGGAATGTAAGTGACATTCACGTAACGGTTTGTGCCATCTTTATCGGGTAATTGGGTTTCGTAAGTTACTTGCTCTCCTGAAAGTACTGCTTCTACATAAGGAAGAATAGATTGATAAACCGACTCTCCCAAAATTTCTCTAATATGTTTACCAGAAATTTCGGAAGCAGGAAGCTCATACCAGTCTTCATATTCTTTATTATTAAAGCGATAACGCTGCTCGCTATCAACATAAGAAATTTTGACAGGCACAGCATTGGTAATTAGGCGCAGTTCATCTTCTCGTTGACGGAGTGCAGCTTCGGCTCGTTTGCGTTCTGTGATGTCGCGTTGAGTTCCCCACGCTCTTACTAAAAACCCATTTTCAACAATTCCCACTAGATTATTCAAGAAATATTTGGAATTACCTTGCTTATCTATTTCATGGGACTCGGCATCAATTAGTCGGTAGTTAGAACGGATAAAGTTACGCAGGTATGCAATATTATGTGGATCGGAGGCAACAAGAAAGTCTCCTAATCTGACACCGATAATTTCTTCGGCACGAGAACAGCCATACATCTGTGCCATAACATTATTGCATTCTGCCAAGTAAACATATTGGTAAAAATGTTGAATTTGTTCATCTTCTGGACAATCTAGCGAAATTGGTACTTCCAGTTCGATGCACCAAATACCTTCTGAACTCTGCTCTAAAAAAGTACGGTAGCGTTCTTCGCTTTTAGAAAGGGCAAGTTCTACTTGTTTGCGTTTGCTTATATCAATCACAAAAGAAATAATATCATTTTGGTTATTTTCTAATAAAGCAGAATCTAACAGAATAGAAACGCGGCTCTTATCTTTGCGGATGTATTCGTTCTCAAAAGGCTGACACACGCCTTTAGTTGTGAGTTCTGCGATCGCACTGTTGTTAGTTTCAATATATTCTGGTGGGATCGTGTCGCACCATCTGACTCGTCCTGCTAGCAAATCCTCCTGAGAATAACCTACCATTCGTAAAAAAGCATCATTAGCTTCTGCGTAGGTGTAGCCCGCACTTCGACAAAGCTCAGTGACCACCGTAGGCATCGCCTCGTCCATCTTGGCTACAATTACCCCAATAATGTTGGACTCTACCAACCTTTTAAATCTGGCTTCGCTCACCTGTAGTTTCTGCAAACTCGTTTGAAGATGTTGTTTGGCAGTGCGTAATTCTGAGTTCAGCAAGTTAATAATTGTTGTTACCAGCACAAATAAGCATAAACGCAGTATGTTGTCAAGACTTACAACCAAGAGCGAAAACACTGGTTCTAAGAAAAAGTAGCTGACGGCTAAAGTAGACAAAGCAGTAGCCAGTAACCCTGCTTCCATACCGCCATACCAAGCACTAACCGCCACGGCAGCAAAAAATAGCAGAAAAATACTTGGTTTGAGTAGTGGCTGTAGCAATAGTGTTAATAGCAATACGCTACCAACAGCCAATAGTGCCACAGCATAAGGCGCTAGAAGGGAACGTGTTCCTCTCAATGTGGCTTCTCCTTTTATGCAGCTAGCTAAAAGATTATTCCCAAAATCAGCTAGAAAATGCGTAGGCGTAGCCCGTCATAGACAATTTTAAAAGCATATATTTTGCCTTCTAATTGTGAATTTACCCAAAGAAAAAAAGTAATAAAAGTCAACCCAGCTATTAATATAATCTGCGCCTGCAATTACAGATGTTTCAGCAAAAAGCTCTGTCGCTGTTCTTTGTAAAATTCGGACAGGTTATTGTTGGTTTACCATAGGACATTCCGTGACTAATGAGCGCATCTAGTTGGTTTTGTCGGAGTTAATTGGATGAATCATGCACTTTTTGCGTTATTAGTAATCAAGGGAGTGAGGGGATGAGGGAGATGAGAGAAAATAACTCTTAACTTCTAACTCTTAACTCCTCACTCAGCACGGGCTAAACGCCCAGCTACCGCTAACAGCACTCAGCACTCTCAAATGGCTCGTACCCCTACATTAAATTTCGATCGTGGCACATTAATTTTGCATCCACCACCACGCGGTAAAGGTTGGATGGACTATGCTACGTGGGATGATAGAGTTGAAAAATTCCGCATCCCAGCAATTAGATATCGATCGCTAGTGGAAGCGCTACAAGCGGAAGATGTGAATTTTATCGATGAGGCCAAGCAATTTTATCCTGTAGATTTGGTTCCTACTCTGGAAATGGAACCCTATTCCCACCAGACTGAGGCGCTAGCAGCTTGGAAACTAGCGGGTAGACAAGGGGTGGTTGTGCTTCCCACAGCGGCGGGAAAGACTTATTTGGCGCAAATGGCGATGCAGTCAACGCCGCGCACGACGCTGATTGTAGTGCCAACTTTGGATTTGATGCATCAGTGGTATGCACATTTAGTAGCGGCTTTCCCCGATGCTGAGGTGGGATTGCTAGGAGGTGGTTCGCGGGATCGAACGGCAATTTTAGTTGCAACTTATGATAGTGCCGCAATTCACGCTGAGACGTTGGGAAATCAATATGCGTTAATTGTTTTTGACGAATGTCATCATTTACCAACAGATTTTAATCGAGTAATTGCAGAATATGCGATCGCACCTTATCGCCTGGGACTCTCCGCGACACCGGAACGTACTGATGGCAAGCACGCTGACTTAAATATCCTCATTGGTCAAGAAGTATATCGCAAACGCGCTGAAGATTTGGCAGGGAAGGCGTTAGCAGAACATGAAATTGTCCAAATTAAGGTAAAGTTATCGCAACTTGAACGGGAAAGATACAACCAGTTAATTCAAACTCGCAATGACTTTTTGAAGCAATCAAAGATTTCTTTGGGGAGTTTGCAAGGTTGGCAAATGTTCGTGCAAATGAGTGCTAGATCGCAATCTGGACGTAGGGCAATGTTAGCGCATCGAGAAGCGAAAGACATCGCTTTGGGTACTGATGGAAAGTTGCGAATTCTGAATAATTTATTAGCAGAACATTATCCATCACGAATTTTGATTTTTACTGCGGATAATGCGACGGTTTACCGCATTTCTCAAGAGTTACTAATTCCGGCAATTACTCATCAAACTCCTGTGAAAGAACGGCATGAGATATTAACCAAGTTTCGCGAGGGTAAATATAATACTTTGGTTGCTTCTCATGTGTTAAATGAAGGTGTTGATGTCCCGGCGGCAACTGTTGCAATTATTTTATCGGGCACTGGTTCGGCTAGGGAGTATACTCAGCGGTTGGGTAGGGTTTTACGGAAGGGAAATATTGAGAATAAGCAGGCGATTTTGTATGAGGTGGTGGCAGAGGATACGAGTGAGGAGGGGACTTCGGCTAGGCGGAGAGGGGAGAGGAGAGCAGGGGGAGCAGGGGAGGCAGGGGAAGCAGGGGGAGAAAAAGAGAGGAAGGGGAAGTTACAGGTTGTGTATGGGAGTGGGAAAGAAACGAGTTTGAAGGCTGCGGAACAGTTAGAAATTAATTATTCAATCCAAAATCCAAAATCTAAAATCCAAAATCCAAAATCTAAAATCCAAAATTCAGCAGATGTTACCGACAGATTTACTGATGCATCGCCAAAACGGGGAAGAGATCATTCCGAAGAGACTGAAGATTGATCGAGCAACTTCGGAGTTGGCGATTGAGTTAATTAATTATTTTCAATCAGCAGTGGGGAAGACTCAAGGTGTGCTTGAGCGACAACTGACTGATTTTGAAGGAGATTCTACAGATTATCGGGTGAAGCGGGGGTTAGCTTATATTCTCAAAAGCAGTTTTTGCACTTTTGAGGTAGTTAGTCCTTTGGAACCACAAATGTTAAGAGAACGGGTATTTTCGTTGGCTGCAAAGTCGGTTTCTAGTCGGGAATCAACCCAAGTTACTTTGAGTAAAATTGCTGATGAGTTAACTCAAGAATTTGAGCGAGAAGTTTTGTTAGAACAGGTTCGGAATGGACTATATGCTGATTTATCTGAGAATAAGATTTTGACAGTGTTTGATGCACCAACAGCGCCAGATTTATTAAATAGATATAACTTATCTCAGGTGCAAGGTGTGTTTTATAAGGCCAGTCAACTGGTGTTAAATGCTCACCGAAATGTTCCCGGAGAATATAAGTTGTTATTTCGCTATTTAAAGTTGTTTCAATTGATGGCTTATATTGAAGGTGATGCTGACCACGGGTTTACAATTACCATTGACGGCCCGACGAGTTTATTTAATCCTAGTACGCGATATGGGTTAGCGATCGCTAAACTTATTCCGGCTTTACTTCACGTTACTAAATGGAGTCTTTCTTCGATTCTCCAAACCCGTGACGCTTATACAAATACCTGGAAAACTGGACGTTTTACTCTCAATTCTGAATGTGGTTTGGTATCCCACTATCCACCAGGTAAGCCCTACGATAGTATGTTAGAAGCATCTTTTGCTGATAAATGGGATGCATTGAAAAGTGGTTGGGCACTAGAGCGAGAAGTTGATTTGATCCCAATTCCTGGTAGTGTAATGATTCCTGATTTTCGCTTGGTGCATCCTGATGGACGCACCTTCTTGTTAGAAATTGTTGGTTATTGGCGACCAGAATATTTACAAAAGAAGTTTTCTCAGGTGCGGCGGGCTGGACGTGATGATTTGATTTTGGCAATTTCCGAACGACTTAATTTAGAAAAGGCGGGAGTAAAATTAAATGATGTCCCTGCCAGAATTGTTTGGTTTAAAGATAAGTTATTGCCAAAAGCTGTGTTAGCTGTGATGGATTAAACAAGGAAAAATCACTGGGTAAATCATAACTAATTTATGCGGAAATGATATGATTTTTTAAACCCAAAATGTAACTTTTACCGATTGATTTGGCAATAGACGCGGATCTTCTCCACGAGATATAGCTGCGATAATTGACTCGACAAATATATGAATTGTGTCCGCAGGCGTATTATAAAATTGTGTCCCGTATTTAGCGATCGCTTCCCCCTGAATACCCAAAATTTCCACATCTTGGCGGATAATGTGTTGAGCAGTCCACCGCACAAAGGGACGCGCTAACTTATTCCAAATACCATAGTTATAGGTGACATCGGTGTAAACCAGAGTTGAATTATCGGTTTCTGGAATAGATTGACTGGTAATGAACAAATGGCGATTATGTGCCATTTTATATTCTACAGAGGTAATATTTGGCATATAAAAGCGATCGCTATGTTTGATCTCTGCACCCTGCAAATTCAGAAAACGGCTGTACCATCCCAAATTACTGTTTTCGTTGCGATACTCCACCAAAACCGAACCATTGCAGCGTTCTACAGTCATTTCTAACTTTTGTTGGCGGGAAGTACGGAAAACCCCAGGATGAACAAAAGCCGTATGGGGAATATCAATAAAGTTCTCTGCACAATTAGTCACATTATTAGCAAAACGGTTAATTACCCGTACCGTCTCCCATCCCGTTTGTCCGTAGTGAGGCATAGAAAAGGGTTCAGTCTCAATACTTGGGGCAACGCTTGACGTATCGGCTAACCGCACATAAACATAGCCATCTTGTTCTTTGGTAGCGTAACACTTGGCTCGACGCTGTGGGGAAGGTTTGAAATCACCTCCTTCGGCTGGAACAGCAATAACATTTCCAACCGCGTCATATACCCAACCATGATAGGGACATTGTAAAGCACCATCACAAATTTTACCTGATGATAGACGGCTATTGCGGTGTAAACAGCGATCGCGCAAAGCTACGGGTTGTCCATCTTCACCGCGAAATATCGCTAACCATTCTCCTAAAACGGTGCGTGATAATACCTTGTTAGGTTGTAACTGTTCGCTGAGGGCGACAATATACCAGAAATCTGCAAATTGCATGGTGGGGAGTTTCGAGGGAAACATATAGCGGAGAAAGTTTTCATTAATTATAGTGATGTAGCTGCAATTGTACTCAAATCTATTTTTTATGAATAAAATGCCGAAAGTTATCAATCAGCACTACGTCCCTCAGTCATATCTGAAAAACTTTAGCCCTGATAGGTCTCAAATTTTTGTCTTCGACAAGCCTAATAAACGCAGTTTTCCAACCCATGTAAAAAACATTGCAAGTGAACGAGCCTTTTACGATTTTCCTCAAAGTGCAACGCAACCAGAAAATATACAGATTATTGAGGAAATATTTTCAGGCTTGGAAACGAAACAAAGTAGATTATTCCAACATCTTCAAAAAAAGATAGATGGAATTTATCGCTTAAGACTCACTCCTAATCAGTCAACAATAATTTACTCAATAAACGTTTTAACGGAAGATCAAAGGCAAGACTTAGCTTGCGTAGTTGCTATTCAATTTCTCAGAACAAAAGAGTTTCGCAAGTTTATAGTAGAAATGCGTCAAGTAACAGAGCCTCTGACAAACCATATTTTAGAAGAGACAATTCTTGAGCAAATCAAACAGTTTGAGGAATTAGCTTCCGTTGATATTGATCAAAAATTAGTTTCTGGAATCAAATCTCTTATTTTTGATGAATGTACATCTATTGTATCTTCAATGTACGATGAAGGTTTAGCTGTCATACACACCAAATTTATCCTTAATTATTATGAACAAGCTGCACAAATATTCAACAGCCACATTTGGATAATCGGAGTAAATGACACAGGACAACCTTTATTTACCTCGGATCATCCAGTTGTTCGACATCCTTATCTATCTTCTAGTGGTATTGCTTCTGAGGGGATTGAAATTGCTTTTCCTATCAATAATAAAGCTATTCTGATTATGCGGGAAAAACAACACTTTCATAAATTCACTAATCAAGACAATAAACTTTTTCCACTTACTTTAGAAGATGTTGAACATTACAATAGATTACAAATCTACAACAGTAATCGATTTGTATTTTGTTCTAAGGATTCTTTTGATTTAGTGAAAACGGTTTGTCAACAACAACCGGAAATTTGTTCAGAAGATAGAAGTAGAATTCAGATTACAAACATTGAGCCACAAGCTGATGATAAAGATGAGCAACCCTGAAATATTCAATTCATGGCTGTAATTTCTAGCGATCGCATTCCCAACTGTACCATCCGACTAGAAATATAACTGTCTAAAGGATCTGGCAGTGGCAACTTGCCGATAGCAACTTTTATACCTATTTCCCAAATACTGGCAACTGATAGCCATAATTCATTGTTTTCATCAACAATATGTGCGATCGCCTCCTCATTCAAACGCTCTGGTTGGGCAAACCACCATAACCAACACTGCGTATCTAGCAAAAGTTTCACTCCTCACCGCCCTCAAATGCTGCCAACATCTCATCCGGTAAAGGAGCGTTAAAGTCCTCTGGCACTACAAAACGCCCTTTATCCTGTCCTAAACTATCGCGGCGATTTGATGAAGTGCGAAACGGAACCAACTTGGCAATGGGAATGCCTCGATCAGAAATAATTATTTCTTCTCCATGCTCTACCCGCAGCAAAAGCTGTGAGAGATTCGTTTCAGATCGATCTATATTTACAGTTTCCATGATTTTATCTAAGTCTCTAAATTGAGTTTAACCAATTCATCCTTCCAGTCTGCAAATTTGAACATTACCGTAAAATAAGCTTTTTAAATTCGCTTTTCGTTGCTACAAATCAAACAGTCTTGGATAAAAAGAAAACTGATGTCAATTGGATGTGCTAAATATCTAACTCGCTAAAGACATTGAAGATTTTAAATAAAGCTCTATTTCGACCGCTAGAAAGTCACTAAAGGTATCATGACTTCTAACAAAATAAGTCTCTTCCTGCCCTTCGCAATATGAGTAAGTTGGTGGGTTATCACCTTCTGAAAGCCTGAAAAAGCTAAACTGATAACCCTGGTGCATGAAAAATACAAAAGCATCCTCTGGTAAAGCTTCAGGAAAATCATTCTCTACCAAAAGTTGTTTAGCCCATTCTTGAATTTGCGGTAGATGCTGGTAAAAGCAATCTGAACCATGTAAAAACTTACCTGCACCATGCCCCATCAACTTGAGAAAGTCTTTGTAATTACTGGGCAAAGTAATACCTTGTTGTTGTTCAAATTGAATTATTTCCAAATCTGAACATGGTAAAAGCTGATTTTCGTTAAAAATAAGCTGAAGTGGTTCGGGTAAATTGCGAATTGACATTTATACCGACTCCTTTACGCAATGTTTCCGTGATATATATTTAGCTGAATGTTCAGGAAAGTTTGCCTAAACTGCTTAATGACATACTCACACGAATCACATGGCTCTCTCTCGGTGAATAACTCAATCTTACCGTTTACTTCTCTATTATTTGTATATTTTTGGGCGATTGCTTCTAATATTTTGTACTCTGAGTCTAAATCTCTTCGGTGGCCGGTAACTTTAAAGGTTTTAAACATCGGTTGATTCGGTAAAACAACCACTCCCTCTCGCAATAGCTTACCACTAAAGGCGAATAGCTCGGTAAACGTCTCATCTACCCATACTCTAGCAATAGCAACATTTCGGGCTGGTGCTGGCACATTACAAGTTTTACGAATTTCTGCGACGCGCTTTAACCAATCCATACTTGCTCTTTTAGTTGTTTTTAAATCACCATCTAAATCTTACGAATTTCAACATTCTCTGTAACATAAACCTGACAAGCTAACCGCGCATGAGGATAATTAGCTGCTAATGTCTCCAGCATTTCCTGTTCATCAGGTTGAGGAGGAGGAATATCACCAATAACCTCAACTAAACAAGTGCCACAAATACCAGTCCGACACCCAAACAAAACAGGTGAATTCTGAATCGTGAGATGTTCAGACAAACTTTGATGACATTCCAGAGTGATAGGAATAAAATCACTTCCTGGAAACGATATTTTACAGAAGTCAGCCATAATACGCAACAATCTTACCTAAACAACACTATTCCATTCCTCTCTGTGGCTCTGTGCCTCTGCGTGAGATATAAACAAATATTCTTGCTGTTCAAAACCTTGAAAAGCCCTTTCTTGAGTTGCCAAATATCGAGAAATTGAATTAGTAGCCATCAGCGACATATCCCGATTCCGTTGCCAAAGATAATCGAGCTTTTCAACATACACCTGATAAGATTTCATTGCCTCTTGATGAGTTGAAAAACTGCGCTGTAATCCTTCTGACTCTTCCGTAAAACAACGCCGCATCATTTCCTTAGCATCCTTATCACTCATACCAAAAATAGGCGATCGCAACACCCGATAAATCTTGCCATACAGCGCCGGATCGTACCAAAAAATCCCGTTTATCACAGCCGAAAAATGAAAATGATCGCGCTGGCATCCCCACAATCCTAAATTAGCAACGAGTCGCTCAAATGCAGTTGGGGGTTTAAGACAAGTGATAACATCGTGAGATATAATTGTCGAACTATTGAAGTGAAAACTTTCATCCATGAAGTGATAATAGGAGACTTTAGCAGGAATGGGAGCCGCTTCAGAATGGGGATGTTTTTGATAATAATTACTGAGTTTGTGCTGTACTAACTTGCCATTTAATGTCCGCACTCCCCGAACAGTGAAATACTGACAAGCTAAAAAAGTATTATTCGCAGAAATTAGCCCAAAGTATTGAAGTTGAATTTTTTTCCACCAAGTTTTTAGAGCATTGGTGTCAGCATAAACCATCGTTTCTGTAAAGGGGCCGCGCATGGGGTAGGTAAAGATAAGTTCTCCAAATAACGCTTGTTCAACCTGTTTGGCAATTGTACGGAAGGCGTTAATGTGCGATCGCTCTTGGGCGGATTCCAAATCTAAGGTATCGCAGATTAAACGGAAATCTTCTTGGGCGTAAAGTCCGGCTGCACTGGTTTGATTGAAAAAGATAGTTGCAATTTCCGCAGAAACAATTTGTGAGTAGTAAGCGACCCAATAAAGTTGGTTCAAAATTATACGCTGATGTTGAGTAGACTGTTCCCATAAAGGTGTACCGTATAGCAGGGAAAACTCTTCTGGGTTCCAATACTCGTTTTGACAATCTTCATAGCGAAAATTGTTAACTGCTTCATCCATTAAAGCAGTATGGTCTTGCTGTTTGTTGCGAGTGTGGTTAATTTGTAATTTGCGATGAATAGTTTTTTCCATATCCGTTTTTATTTCACGCAGAGATAAGATTGAGATTTATTACACACATTGATGGGCGGGGAGTGGTTCAAAAGCTCCGCGTTCTTCTAAATTTTGCAGGATAGACTGGGCTGATTTTCCTCCCATGAGCGATCGCAATATTTGTAATTGGGTTCCACTGTGAGTCTCTGTATCTAGTTCTTCTAAAATTTGGATTTTTTGCGATCGCGTCAGATGTCCTTTTACTTGTTCGATTGCTCTTAGTAAGCTTTGCGGCCCCACCTGTACCATAAACAAAAACTGTGCCAATACATCAAGAATTGTTGTTTGACTGAATGTTGAAACAGTAATTTGATTAAACAAGGTAGTTCCCGTAGCGTGATGACGGGATTCAGATTGTAAAAAACTGGCAAAAATTTCTGCTAAAAATGGATAGCGGCATTCCTTTGCTAAACGCCGATAATGGCTTAAACCCCATCCTTCTAAAACGACTTGCAGCACAAACAATAAAACTGTTTTATCTGCACTTTCAACCACTTCTGATAGTAAGCGTAAAAACGGATCGTCCGTATTAGTTACTTCCATTGCTGGTAAAAAATGGCTAATTTGATGAAGGTGGGTAGCTTCATCAGCCGTAAACAGTCCATAAAGCATTCGTTCTTCAACTGTTTCGGCTAACAGTACCATTTTTGCCATGTAGCCAACACCTGCTTTTTCTATGAAATATGATTCTTCTAACAGACTGCGGTTGGCAAGTTCCAGAATAGCAGATTGTTCAGTAATATTAGATTCTTGAAAAATTTTGACTTTATGTAAGTTAAAAAATTTAGCATCCCAATAATTTAATTGTGGATAATTATGATAATTATTCTGATTAGATAAGGCTGCTGTTAATATCCGTCGCAAACGGTCATCAGAATTTGTGTATGGTAGGTCAAAACCAACAATTTTATATTTTGAATCCATGTTCAGGGTTAGGTGTTGATACAGTTTGAATATTTGGATAATTAACAGTGTCCCAAGTTGCCCAGGTTAAAGCTTTCTGATGATTAACGTGCTGAATAAATTCCAGAATAGATCGATCTGCTTTAGTAGGAGTCTTTAAATCAAACTGAATTGTCTGAAATACCTGTGTATCCCCTTTTGCAAAGTAATTACCAACTTGCTGAGTTAACCATAACAAACCACGATTTAAAACCCATCCCCAAAATCCCGGACGTTTAGGAGTAACAAGAATGGTTTGCCCTTCAGTTTTACCACCTTCGATCGTGCGCAGTGTAAATATAATGTAGAAATGCAGAAAATCTGGGCCTAGCGTCACAGTGCCAGTACTGCCATACCAGTAACACATACTATAAGTAACTTCCTTACGATATAGAGGACGAATCAGGCGAATTAACCAAGAATCATCCCCTCCTCGTGTAGTGTTGCTGAAGGTAATAGCGTTGGGGTTGAGGTTTTGAGAATCAAATATAATCTCTAAAGGTAAATTGTGTACTGTATTGAAATGGTGAGCATCAATTGCATTAATTAGTAAGACATTGGGATGGCAGTTTTTGACAAATTTAGTCCCCAATATATAATCGCAATCTGTTTGTTCTAGTTCTGGTACAAAAGGCAGCGAACTTGGCTTTTCTTCTCCCACCCAAACCCAAATCATGCCGTACTTTTCCGCGGTATGCCAAGTTTTAATACACACAGGTAGCGGTTTTCCGAGAGAAGGAACATCTACACAAATTCCGCGACTGTCATACTTCCAATTATGAAAAAAGCAGCGAATTCCATCACCTTCTACCTTACCTTCTGCTAAATGAGCGCCCATGTGTGGACAATAAGCATCTATAGCTACTACCTGACCGCTAACTCCCCGATAAATTGCTATATTTCTACCTAGCAAAGTTATAGCTTTTACCTTGCCAAGCTTTAATTTTTTTGATGGTAATGTCCAGTACCATCCCTCTATAAATTGTGTTGGATTATTAAAGTTTAAGTGTGGGTTGGTAGATAACATAAAAATTAAATAAGAACACAATTTTGCACAAACTTTAATGATGATTCTGACTTCCACATCCGTTGTCCAGAACGGGTGAGATTGTCATATTTAATTTCAGTTAAACAAACCAATTCATCACCTAAGCGATAGCCAGTATTTTTTTCCTCAAAAAACTGAATATGAGGATTAGTTTGTCGTCCTGATGGAATCTCAATCAGCCCTTCCCGTAAAATTTGGGGATGCGGAAACCGGACAATCCCAGTTGCTTCTTGATATAAGTTACCATAATATTCCTGTGCCAAATTATCCATTAGATGCTTAACATCAGTAGGTGTTGTGACATCATAACGCGGATAGAAATCTTGCCAAAAAGTAGGGAGAAAACGATAAGTGCGAAAACCAGAGCAAATTAGCAGCCAGTAAAGTTTATTTTCTGCATAGTGTTGACGAAGAAAATTGATGGCGGCAATCCAACTACGTGGTAGTGTTGTACTCGACCAAGCACTAGGATCGACGATAGTGTCGCCAGAATACACCACACTAATTTTTTCTCCTAAAAAAGTCGTTTGGCATAACATCAAAGTTGAAAATCCTTTGAGTGCATTGGATGTTTCATCTCTCAACAACAAAACCCAGTTTTTGCGCTCTAGATCGATTTGAAACCCATCCCAGGTTATACCTTGGAAGTGATTTTGCAGTAACGCATACATGGCGGTGCGATCGCTTGGCTGCAAATTTTGAACAGGAATCAGCAAACTCTTCATTACTCGTAAATTACTTAAACTCGATTTGTATTATATTTAATTAAAACTTTATCGACCATTATGGTAAATTTACGGTGTAATGTGACAGATTCCAGAATGGTTATTTACGTTACAATTCCGTATTCACATCTTGCACTCTCTCAATAAGAGTTAATGGAAATCGCCTACTCTACAAAATACAAAATAATTAAGATGTATTTAGATTGAGAAACAAAACGCAACATTATCAAAGCTTTTGTTGAGTTAAGCGATCGCTAACCCAGTCTACTATTTTACACCCCTATTTTTTGACCATCGAGACGGTTCTAGCTGATTTACATACTCCATATATTCAGCTAATGGCCGATCGATATTAAGGAGTAAATTCGGATTAAAGCGAATATTATCGTAAATTTTGCCATCTTCATCTCTAAGCATATAGTAAGCTAACCGAGTACAAAATAACAAAAATTGACTTTGCAGATACCCTAAAATACCTTGACGTTTTTCAGTTACATAAATCGGTTGAATTATCGTTTTTCCAGGTGAAATTGGAGTATAAGCATATATCATATACAGTGGGGGAAAAAGCCTGACATCTTTCATCATTGTTAACAAACCAATGCAACCATGAGCATAACGCATTGAATATTGATATGTAGAACCAAGAAATCTTTGACCTAACTTTTCTCTCCAAGTAGTTTGAGGGAATTGTCCCCACATTGTAAAGTCTATTTGTGTGCCTAATTCACTGCGATGTAGCGACAAATCCATTTTAATGTCTAAATGATGAATTGTTTTTAAATGTTGAGCATCAATCCCGTTCATCATACAGATATGGTGATGGCAACTTCTGGCAAATGCAATATCAGCTTGTGCAACAATTTCTTTTCCCTTCAATTCATCAAAATCAGCCACTCCCTCTGGTGCTTTAGCATCTGGATAAATCCAGATAAATCCATACTTTTCTTCTGTTGCATAAGCTTGCAATTTAGCTTGAGTAGGAATTTCTGATTGACAGGGAATATTTTGACAAATTCCTGTTTCATCAAATGCCCAATGATGAAATGTACAACGAATCCAATTACCATCAACCTTCCCAATTCCTAAATCTGTTCCCAAATGAGGACAATAAGCATCCAAAGCCCGTACTTGCCCATCTTCACCTCTAAAAATGGCAATTTTTTGACCGCATACTTCTACAGATTTTGCTGTTTTTTTAGGGATTTCATGACTAGGACAGGCAATATACCAACCCTTAGCAATCACATTCCAATTATTGAATACTTTCATAATTGTTTGATAGATAATTATTTAATATTTCTTGTTGTTGGCAAATATCATCTCGATATTTACCCGTCAAAATCCTAAATAACATTTTACCTAAACAATAAGATGCCCGCCAAGAAAATACAGCATCTTGTAAATCAATATGGCTACGCTCAAATAAAAAATGTCCAGTTAATCCCAACAATTGAGTTAACGGTAATCCGAAGAGTAACCAAAAATTTTGCAATTTCCAAGTATAAAAGAGTAAACTGTAAAAAAATAATATTCCTAAAATGTGTAAAGTAATATTAATTGGATGTTGATGTTTAAGAATAAAAATATCCCAATAGTTTGTAAAAGGATGATCCAAAATTTGATTATTAATCCGATTTCTTACCTTTTGTTTAGGATTATAGTTGATCTCACTCATGAAAAGATGTGAGTTTCCTCAGATATCGTATGGGCTTGTCGCTTTACAAACAATGGTTCAAGACTACTGTCTTCAAAAGCTGATGAGAATCAAGACTGATTTATTGAGTCTGCTGCCTACATTAATAAGGATGATCTAGCTTGCATTTTGATTCAGTGATTTGTTATACCCCCGCTTGATTGGGAGTCTTACCAGTCTATCCTTGTGTTCCGTTTGTTTTCTTTGTAAATCGTTAAATATAGCTTGCAAATCATATTGAAATGATCGAGCGTAATCTTCTCTGTACTTGTGAATTTCTTCAACTATTTCGTTTTTGTACATGATTAAGTCTCCTGATTATATCCTATGAGTTCATAAGGTGTACAAATAACTGGTAAAACATATCCAAGTTCAGAGCTAATTTGTGATAACTTGCGCTGGATTTGGGCATTTGCCATATGTTTGCAGTTCCATGTTAGCAGATAGTCCAAGCCATACACTGTTGCCAATGCTATATGCAGAGCATCGTTTGATGCTTTTGGTGGGAGATTACTTTGCCTGAGGAATGCTTGGGCAAGCTCTAGAGCCTCTTCTGTTAGTTCAAGGAGCATCAAGGATTGTAACATACTCAACCTTTGAGATGCGATCGCTGGATCTCCCTTAGCTGCTTCATCCTCAACAATTTCTGAAGCATAGAGAATGAATAAACTACGATTTTCATTCCACCAGTCTTGTGTGATCTTGATGTTGGCAGCAAGAATGAGGTTGTCTGTTGCTCTGGCGGTCAAATGACCTAAGATGCTGGTTTCAATGTAGATGCTTTCCTTCACGGCAACTTATAATTCCTTTTGATCCAAACTATCTCCTTAATTTATACTATTGATGGTTTTAGCCTCCCAGATAAACTAAAACAATCATACTTACCAGCTAGTAATAGAATTTATATTTTAATAGTCATTGTCAGCTACACAAATACCTTTACATTTAATACCGTTAGTAGCAGTGCGCTGACAATGAGGACATAGAACTTTTTCGTCTTCTGTTTCTTTATTTATGTTTATACTAGTGCTTTCCTGTAGATTATCTTCGTCGGTCTGAAGTTTTACATTCATAAGAATCGAGGAATTATTCACTGTTTAAATTTTACAAGTTATTGGACTTCTTGGCATTTGTCGGGAAAAGGGGAAGGTGGAACCCCAAGAAGGGGATAAGAGGCGGGGGAAAGGGGGAAAGGTTTGTTATTTTCCCTTTCCCCTTTAACCTTTACCCTTTTCCCCTAAGAGTGCAAAAAGCAAAAAGCACTTTTGCCAAGAGGTCTATTGAGAAGTGATTATCTGTGAGGCACAATTGCTGAATAAAGCGATCGCTCCATCTGCCGTAGGTATCACACTATGTTGTAAAATAGGCGAAAGCTCAACCATAACTCTGTACTCATGAGTCTCCATCCCTTCTTGAAATTTGATATTTCTGAACTCAGCATTGCAGAACGTATCCAACTGGCTGAAGATTTATGGGACAGTATCTTAGAACAGCAAGAGGAACTGCCCTTGAGTTCAACACAACAACAGGAATTAGATCGACGCTTAGAAAATTACAAAAAAAACCCTACAACTGGTTCTAGTTGGGAAGAGGTTAAAAAACGGTTAAGATTCTCATAATGAACTATAACCTGATTATTCAGCCAGAAGCAGAATATGATATTCGGGATGCTTTTGAGTGGTACGAATCTCAAAATCCAGGTTTAGGTTCTGAATTCGTCCGTGCTGTTGATGCTTGTCTTTCGGGAATTGGACGACAACCCCTTGCTTCCCAAGTCATCCACAAACAGGTAAGAAGAGCATTAATCCGCCGATTTCCATACATAATTCTCTACGTTTTTGACCAAGATACAGTTTTTGTACTTGCTTGCTTTCATGCAAAACGCAATCCAAAACAGTGGTTGGATAGAATTGAATAAAATTTCTCTTCATAGCGATAATATTAGTGTTGGGTTGCGTTACTTAACCCAAGCTACAAGAATAGCGATCGCAGTAACGTTCCTAATCAGCGATCGCTTCGTTGTAGGATCTAGCTTGCGTTCGGATGCAGTGATTTGTTAGACCCCCGCTTGATTGGAAGTCTTACCAGTCGATGCTTGTGTTCGGTTTGTTTTCTTTGTAAATCGTTAAATATAGCTTGCAAATCATATTGAAAGGATTGAGCGTAATCTTCTCTGTACTTGTGAATTTCTTCAACTATTTCGTTTTTGTACATGATTAAGTCTCCTGGTTATATCCTATGAGTTCATAAGGTGTACAAATGACTGGTAAAACATACCCAAGTTCAGAGCTAATTTGTGATAATTTGCGTTGGATTTGGGCATTTGCCATATGTTTGCAGTTCCATGTTAGCAAATAGTCCAAGCCATACACTGTTGCCAATGCTATGTGTAGAGCATCGTTTGATGCTTTTGGTGGGAGATTACTTTGGCTGAGGAATGCTTGAGCAAGCTCTAGAGCCTCTTCTGTTAGTTCAAGCAGCATCAAGGATTGTAACATACTCAACCGTTGAGATGCGATCGCTGGATCTCCCTTAGCTGCTTCATCCTCAACAATTTCTGAAGCATAGAGAATGAATAAACTACGATTTTCATTCCACCAGTCTTGTGTGATCTTGATGTTGGCAGCAAGAATGAGGTTGTCTGTTGCTCTGGCGGTCAAATGACCTAAGATGCTGGTTTCAATGTAGATGCTTTCCTTCACGGCAACTTATGATTCCTTTTGATCTAAACTATCCCCTGAATTTATACTATTGATGGTTTTAGCCTCCCACATGAACTAAAACAATAATACTTACCAACGAATAATAGAATTTATACCTTAATAGTCATTTGGTAGCAATAATTCTTTAACTCTCTTGTTGCTTCTTCCAAGCTTCAAAATCTCTAACACGTAACTCAAATTTATCCTCAAAACCAACTGGATCAAAATACTCGTATACCATCTCATTACCCTTATAGAAAAAAGTAATTAAGTTAATCCAATTCTCAAGGTCTACATTGCCATCTATTCTCCAAAGCTTTATCTTTGTGTGACTGTCTTTATTTGGCAAGTTTGCACTCTTTCTATTTGCATAATCAGTTTTAAAATAAACTTTGACGGCTCCATCAACGTGACGAGTAACTTTCTGGGTAACGTTTCTCTCACTGTGAACATACTTATTGAAGTAGTAGCAGTCATACCACTGACCATCATCAGAAATCTCTTCTGTCTCAAATGTTTTGATACCATCTCTAAAACTCCAGAAGAATTCAGTTCGATGTAATTTATACTCATATTCAAAAAGGGAGTTTTTATTTCTTCCTAAAAGTGTTAACCCAACATAATTCGGGTCATCTAATTTTTCTGGATCAAATGCCGGCCCATACCAAGTATCGAATTCTAGTATCTGATCGTATTCTTCTTTTGATTTCAATGTACTGTGGTGATCTATTGCAATTCTGAATTGATTGAGTGATTGTGTTTCTTGATAATAAGTTATCCATCGCCCTAAAAAACCTGAGTTTGAGTATGAAAGGTATCTACTCCGTAAAAAACGATGGTATTGAATAATATAGTCCTTGTACTCAATACCATAATCATGCATTATCAGTTCACCATCAAGAAATAACAAGTTATCTTTGTCTAACCTTTCCTTAAGTTCAGGAAAAATTTGGAAAACTGTACTGTTGTCAATATTTTCATTAACTATTGCTTTGAATGAAAAATTGCTGCGATGCAATTCAGCAACAATGTAATAAACTGCAATTTTCCTTAATTCCTTTTCATCATTTTGAGAAGTATCTAAATCTGAAAACATCCCTATTGCAGGAGGAAAGCTTTTTACTAAGCTTTTTTTTTCGTCACTTGACAAAGCCAATAAATCTTGAACAGCTGCATCGACAAGCTCAGAGAGCAATTCCCTAACGTTTTGATTCTGCTTGATACCTCTTTCATAGCTAGGTAGGTCAAGAGGCTTGATTGAGAAATGTCTACACTTCTTAATTAATTCTTTTAATTTCCTATTGTCTAATGCTAACTCATGCATATTTATGTTTCAAATAAAGTTTATCCAAAATAAACAACTAGGACTTACGTGATTTTACAGCATAAATCCCTGATTTTATGATTAATTATAGGCTTTTTATCTCTCTTTGCGTCTCTGCGCCTCTGCGTGAAATAATTCAACAAGGAAACAAAACCGTTCCCAACTTTTCACGCCCCAAGCGATCGCTCACTTTCCCCCGACAAACAACCCGAACTCCATTAATATAAACTGCTTGCACAATTTCATCTGAACCGCGCTTAACCATCCGAGGTTCACCATCTAAAACGGGATCTGATATCTGCATTTGCGGGCTAATTGGCTGATTTAAAGCATTAGGATCGAGTAAAACTATATCGGCTTTCGCACCAATTTTGAGAACTCCCGTATCAAGACGAAACCAACCAGCAGGTTCGCCGGTAACGCGGCAAATCGCAGCTTCCGGTGATAGAAACTTCGTTGCAAATGCTTGTTTGAGCAAAGACAAAGCTCCATCATAGTAGCCCAGGTTACGCACGTGAGCGCCAGCATCGGTAAAACCAGGCAAAATATGCGGATGCTGCATCATCGCTAAACGGGGTTTTAGGCGATCGTTCGCTCCTGTCGCCACCCAGCGTAAATCTGTATCGTATTTTTGTAATGCGTGGATAAATAAATCTACTGGTTCTTGTTGCTTTTGACGAGCAATTTGGGCAAAACTTAACCCTTGCCAACTTGCTTCGGGACAGTGAATAACTTCCATCAAATCCAAGCGACGATGGAATGATTTACGCCGTTTACTCAGCCATTCTTGGCGAAATTGACGACGAAAAACTTCCGATGCCCATAGTTGTTGTCTTTCTTCTCGTGACTGACAGTTATTGAGTTGTGCGCCTGTGGAGAATTCTTCAAATAAGGGAGTCACAGATCCATCAGAGTAAATGGTGAAAGGTTCCGTTAGGGTTTGAAAGCGCACATTACCATTTAGAAGCCGATTCCAAATAAAAAGTAGAGGGGAAAATATTCGCCATAGGTTGCGATCGTGTACGGCATCTAAGGCTGAGAGGACTGTTAGGCGCAGTGGTTTTTGTCCAATACCTGAACCCATACGCAGAATATCGACAAAGGAAGCGAGTCTTTGTAAGTTGGGTGTGACTTGAAAAACACGATCGCACCGCCGACACAAATCTGCTAACATCGCATATTCTTTAAATTTGGCGTGTTGAGAGGGAATTGTACAACCTTGCCATTCTCCACTCATCCGATGCCAGGGAAACATATCAATAGAAATACCAATAAAGCCAGCATCTATTGCATCTCTGGCTATGCGCTGCATCAGTTTTAGTTCAAATTTTGTTGGCTGAACCGTTAAGCTGCGTTCTAATCCCATCACATAAGCGCGTAAGGCACTGTGTCCAAACATTGGGGCAACATTGGGGCCAAGGGGTAACTGTTGCAAATGCTGTAAATATTCTGCTGGTGTCTGCCAGAAAACCGACTTTTGTAGCCATTTTGCAATCAGCCGATGGGAAAGTGTCTCTACCCTCTGAAAAATATCAGCCAGGATTTGGGGTTGGGCGATCGCAACAGACAAGCTACAGTTACCAATAACCACGCTGGTAACACCATGACGCACTGATTCACTCAATCCTGGTGCAATTTCTACCTCTAAATCGTAATGAGTATGAATATCTATAAATCCCGGTGTCACCCATAACCCAGAAGCATCAAGCACTTCACGCACTGGGGTAGTTAAGGAGGGTGTGAGGGTGACAATGCGGCCGTTTTGAATGCCGATATCTCTGCGAACAGGTGGAGAGCCTAAGCCATCGAAAATTAACCCGTTTTGAATCAGCAAATCTAACATGATTGTTTGTTTTCCTTTGATGTCGCCACCGGAAAGGGCGGGTACGCCATCGCACTACAGTATGACGCAAATATTCATTGCTACATCTTATACTACATAATCAAGAACCCCTTCAAGCGATCGCTGAGAGTCACAGACGTTACTTAACTTTCACATACATCGAAACAGGCATTTTTGTAACTAGCAATTTCAGTTATCTCTATCTGTCTTATGTAATAAGTCCTATACCTACCCTAAGTAGGGTTATCTATCTATATTTGTTCGTTAAGTTGTATGAAGTATTGAAAGCAGAATACTTTTAACTTAGTTGGAGTTTTTATGACTTACACAATTGATGAAGCAACAAGACCAGCTTTAGAAACTTTTCAACGCTTTGATGTAGATACTCAGCTAGCCCTACTTTGGTTCGGTTATCTCGATCTTAAAGACCAGCTAAAGCCTGCACCTCCTCCAAGGATCGAAGTTCCTGCTCAAACACTGTTTGACCAATTTCTAGAGTTGTCTCATGAAGAGCAACTGCAAGCACAACGCGACATCATTAATGGTGCAGCTAACAATATTAGTCAATCCTATAATGCTCTAACTGCTAACGCTAGATTAGACGTTTGGTTACTGCTGGCACAAGGAATGGAAAATGGAACCATCATTCCAGTGCCGTCCGACTATCAACTACCTGGTGAAACAGACGAATTTATCGCATTAATCAAAAATCTAGACTTTGAGCAACGGATTAATTTCATGTTGAGTGTGGTGCAAAAAATGGGTTAGTTGACTGCAAAAACTCTCAATATTCTAGAATTGGGGATAACTAAAAGTAGTAAATTAAGCGGCGTTGCATAAATGCGGGATGAATCAGTTAAACACGGGTATTTTCCTATACTTC